>DASWGV010000086.1:0-37452 GCA_036393515.1 Gemmatimonadales bacterium
GTCGAGTGGGCGAACCATCACGCCTCCCAGTCCGTACGCCAGCAGCCCCACCAGGACCAGCAGGACGGAGAGCAGCAGCAACGTCACGTTCCGCAAGCGGGCGACCTGGGCATAGGCTTCCGCCTGGGGGATCGCGGCGACCACCGACCATGGGAGTTGCGAGACGCGCACCATGCTGCCCACGATGGGCACGCCCGCATGGTCCGTGTACTCCACCGCCGCCCCTTGCGCCTCGCGCAGCCGTCGCACGGCTTCCTCGGGAAGGGTGGTGCCGGGCGCCAATGAATCCGCCGGGATCAGCCTGCCGGCCTGGTCCACGATGGTCACCCGTCCCGATCCGCCCGGCGCAAACGTCGCCAGGAGCTGGCTGGCGCTCTCGATGTTGACCCGCGCGACGATCCCGCCGAGGAACCGGCCGCTGGCGGCGATGATGGGCGCTGCGATGGCCATTCGGGTCTGGCCGTCGTCGTCCCGGTAGGGGTCGCCAAGGAGGGCTTCCTCGGTCCGCAGGCGCCGTGGCCATTCGTCGGGCAAACGGACGGCGCCCGCCGTACCCGCACTGGTCGCGACCGCCGTCCCCACGGGATCCACCACCAGCAGCTCGTCGTAGTTGCGGAACCGTTCGTGCACCGATCGCAGGTAGTCTCGCAACCGGGCCTGGGCCTGGGCGCGCAGGCCCGGCTGGCCGCGCTGGACCCGCTCGAGATTCTCCGACACCTCGTAGGAGGCCCCGAACACGCGAAGCTCGTAGAGGCGCTCTTTGCTCCACAGATCGAGCTCCCGGGCACCCTGCGCGCCCGCGCCAACCAGTTCCTGAGCGATTTTGGCGGTGAGGGACCGCCGGTTCTGCACATAGGAAAGCCACGCCGTGGTGAGCGCTGGGATCAGCGTAGCCGCCACGGCGAAGGCCACCAACTGGTTCTTGATGCCACCCAGGCGCATCGCGTTGGTCTCCATTAGCGAAGCGGCGGCACGGTCGCGGGCGGCCGCCGATGGTGGGTTGCCTGCTCGTATCCGTACGCCAGGCGGATCAGCGTCATCTCGCTCCACGCCCGCCCGAAGAACGTCATACCCGCCGGCAGCACCCCCCCGCGCGTGTAGCCCATGGGGACCTGCAGGGACGGCCAGCCGGTAGAGGGCGAGAACAGCTGGCTGTTGTCGCCGTGCGGTGTGTTCAAATCGCCGATCAGACGGGGCGGGTTGCTCCAGGTGGGGTAGACTAGCGCGTCCAGCCGGAGTCGGTCCATGGTGCGCAGCACCGCCGCGCGGAGTCCTTCGCGAAAGCGTTGATTGCCGGCGCAGCCGGGGTTGCGGTCCGGCGGCAGCTCCGCCCCCTGGGCCGCCTCCAAACGTGGGCGAATGGAAGGATGGAATCGGCCCGAACGGACGATCTCGTCGAGGCTCTTGACCGGTGTCCGGCCGCCGGTGCTCGCCATCCAGCTCTCCAGATCGAACTTGAACCGGTTGCAGGAGCCGGTCGCGGCCTGTCGCAGCGAATCCAGCTCGCTGATCATCACGGTGTCGAGCACCGTGGCGCCGGCCTCGCGCAGATCGTCGAGCGCCTGGTCGAAGACCGACAGGATCTCGACGTCGGCACTGGGGCGTTCGTAGGCCTGGCGCAGCACGCCGATCCGGGCGCCGCGCAATCCGTCCTTCACCAGAGACGCGGCGTAGGTCGGAATCTCGCGGCCGCGGCTTGCCTCGGTCGCGGGGTCGTTGGGATCGTGACCCACGATGACCTGAAACACCGCCACGGCGTCCGCCACCGTGCGCGCCATCGGCCCCGCGATGTCCGACGCCAGATTCAGCGGCACGACGCCCGCGCGGCTGGTGAGTCCCATGGTCGAGCGAATCCCCACCAGCGCCTGATGGGACGACGGGCCGCGGATGGAGTTGCCGGTGTCCGTGCCCAGGCCGACGCTCCCGAAGTTCGCGGCGACGGCGGCCGCGGTGCCGCCGCTGCTGCCGGCGGTCACGCGGTCCAGCGCATAGGGATTCTTACTGTATCCCGGCAGGATGGAGTTCACCGTCTCATACGGACTGAAGGCGAACTCGGCCATGTTGGACTTTGCCAGGATGACGGCGCCGGCTTCCCGGAGGCGCCGGACCTGCAACGCGTCCCGCGACGAGACAAAGCCCTGGAGCGAAAGCGAGCCGGCCGTGGTGGGAAGGTCGGTGGTCTCAAAATTGTCCTTGACGATGGCCGGCACACACTGGAGGGGTCGCGTGATTCCTGCCCGGCGGAAGTCCGCGTCCAGCGAGTCCGCGGTCCTGAGGGCGTCGGGATTCACCACCACCAGCGCATTCAAGGCCGGGCCGTTCTTGTCGTAGGTGTCGATCCGGCGCAGGTACTGAGCAACCAGCGCGTGGCAGGTAAGGGCGCCCGAGCGCATCGCCGCGTGGAGGTCGGCGATGGTGGCTTCCTCCAAAATGAACGCCGATGACGCAGGAGCAGCGGATGGCGCGGACATGGCCGTTTGTGCGGACAGGGTCACCGGGGCGCTGAGCGTCACCGCGATTGTCAGCGGTCCCACCGTGCACTTCCTACCGTACATCGGTCCGCGCGACGTTCTTGTGCACCGTCCCGCCCTTCATCACGAATACCACGCGCTGGAGCGCCGTGATATCCTGGAGTGGGTCGCCGTCCACGGCGATCAGGTCGGCCTCCATGCCCGGCGCCACGGCGCCGATCCGATCCGCCAGGCCCAGCGCCTCCGCGGCGAGCGAGGTGGCGCCGAGGATGGCGTCCATCGCGGGTTGACCGGCGACCCGCACGCGATACACGATCTCCCGCGCGTTCTGACCGTGCGCGCCAGCCGTCGCGTCGGTGCCCATGATCAGCTTGAGACCGCGCTGCCGCAGAGCGGTCCGGAACATGGCGAGCTTCAGCGCGACGCCCCGTTCCATGAACGCGAACCCGGCTTCCGTGTAGTTCCCGATGCCGAGGTAGCGCGCCTTGTTCTCCAGGTAGTTCTGGGACACTAGGCCGATGTTCGGCTCGAAGAACGTACCACGCTCGGCCATCAAGGCGAACTCGGCTTCGGTGAGCTGGCTCCCATGGGTCACGGCAAAGCAACCGGCCCGCGCCGCGGCACGGGCGGCGGACGCGGCATGGGCATGTATCCAGATCCGCTTGCCCAGCGATCTCGCCTCCTCGCACCCGGCCCGGATCTGCTCGTCCGTCAGGGTTTGGGCGCCCCCTTCGCGGATGCTCTTGGACGCGAAGATCTTGATGACGTCAGCCCCGCGGTCCGCCAGGTCGCGCACCCAGCGCCGGATTTCCGCGGGCGATGGCGTGGTGTCGTTCAAGGCGGAGATCGAGGTCAGCAGCCGAGGACCGGGGAGCTGGCCCCGTGCCAAGGCTTCTCGCAACGGGACGTCGAGTGACGCGCCGATCGACTGAATGGTGGTGAAGCCCGCCAGGAGTGTCCGATGGGCGTTCTCGGCCGCGTAGAGGGCCTGTTCGGCCGGGGTCTCGCCCGCGTTGTCGGCCCTGCCGTTCTTCCCAAAGTGCGACGCGATGTGCACGTGGGTATCAATCAGGCCGGGCAATACAGTGAGGCCGGAGAAATCGTACGTGGCGGTGTGCCCCATCCAGGCCTCCACCCGCCGGATGGTCGAGCCCTCCACCACCACCGCGACGTTCTGGCGCGCGCTCCCCCGGCCGTCAATCAAGCTGCCGGCACGGACCACCACGGCGGCCTGGGCGAGGCTGTCCCCGGGAACCGCACCGGCCGCGCCGCCCCCGAGGGCCAGCGCCAGCCAGAGCCGGCGCAGGGTATCAGACGCCTTCATACTTGAACGAAACGCGCACCTTGGCGCGGTAGACCTGCACCTTGCCGTCCTCCAGCTGCATGTCCAGCTGCACGACTTCCGCCACGCGAAGGTCCCGCAGGCTCTTGGCGGCCCGTGTCACGGCCGCCGCCGCCGCTTTCTCCCAGCTTTGCGTGCTGGTGCCGATCAACTCGATGACCTTGTAGACGCTCTCCGCCATGGTGGTCTCCCCTGAGAGGTGGTTAGCTGGCTGCGGGCGGAAGTTCCTCCAAAAGCGGCCGCAACGCCAGGGAACTATCAAAAGGCGGACGGAGGCGCACAAGACGTACCGGGCGCACCGGGGACGGACAGGGGAGTTCCAGCCCCAACACGAACCCCGTGGCGGCTGGCAGTTGCCCGTCCCTCCCCCCCCGTACGTCTTGTACGGTCCCGTACGACCTGTTATCACCTGTGCATGGACCGCCTTTCGGTGGGCATTCTGATCTTCCAGAACGTCGAAGTGCTCGACTTCGCGGGCCCCTATGAAGTGTTCTCCCGCACCCGGCTTACGCCTGGCATCGAGTCGCGCCGGTCTGATGCCACGGCTCCGTTCCACGTGTTCACGGTCGCCCCCACCTGCGATCCCGTGGCAGCGACGGGGGGGCTCCGCGTGTTGCCGGATTACGGCTTCGCCGACGCGCCGGTGATTGACCTGCTGGTGATCCCGGGCGGGTTCGGCACCAGAGCATTGCTGCAAGACGCGAGCGTCTTGGACTGGATCCGGCGAACCGCGACCGCGGCACGCCGGGTGACCTCGGTGTGTACTGGAGCTCTGCTGCTGGCCCAAAGTGGGCTGCTTGCGGGGAGGCGGGCGACGACGCACTGGGGCGCCTTGGACTTGCTGGCGAATCTCGATCGCTCCGTGCGTGTGGAGCGTGCGCTCCGCGTAGTGGATGACGGGATCGTCACCTCTGCCGGCGTCGCGGCGGGTATAGACATGGCGCTGCACGTGGTCCAGGCGGTTTGCGGCGCGGACGTCGCCGACGAAACGGCCCACTACATCGAATTCCCTCGGGGACAGATGGAGACCAACCGGACGTACCGGGGGACGGAAGCCTGAACCCCGAGGTGGCAACGAGGACTCCGTAGTGGGTCCGGCTTACCCGTCCGTCCCCCGGGACGTGTGGTACGCCTCCGTCCGTCTTGTCGAGGTTACTCCTCCCTGAGCGCGCGCATGGGATCCGCCCGGAGCACCCGCCACACCGGTATGGCGATGGCGACGGCGGCTACCATGAGCAGGGTGACGCCGACCGCGCCGAAGGCCAGGGGATCCCCGGGCTCCAGACCGGAGACCACCTCCCGCGCGAAGTGCCCGAAAACGACCCCCGCACCCAGTCCGACAGCCAACCCGACGAGCGGAGCCAAACCGCCCTGCCGCGTCATGAGGCGGAGTATGTTGCCGGCGGTGCCACCCAGGGCCAGGCGGATGCCGATTTCGCGGGCCCGGCGGGTTACCACGAACGCGGTGACGCCGTACACGCCGACAGCCGCCAGCGCGAGGGCAAACAGGCCCAGGGCGCCCGCGGCAAGTGCGGCGATGCGCTGGGGCAGAAAGAAAAGGGCCAGGGCGTCGGACATCGCCCGGGGGGCGGGGAGCGGCAGGTTCGGGTCGATTTCCCGGGCCATCCGGCGGATTCCCTCAACCACCGACGCGGCGGCGGCAGGCGCGGATCTGACGTGGAGGATCTGCTCCGGGTTGTACCACTGGGCTGCGGCCACGTAGTAGAAGTTGGGTGTCGTTTCGTCGAGGCGGCCGATCTTCACGTCGGCGGCCACACCGATGACCTCAAATTCTCGCAGATACTCGCCGCCGCCCGTCTGAAACCGTTGACCCACGGCGTCGCGCCCTGGCCAGAGCCGCGCGGCCATGGTTTGGTTCACCACGGCCACGAACGGAGCGCCGGGGACGTCGGCCGGTGCGACGTCCCGGCCGCGGAGGAGCGGGATTCCCAGCGTGCGGAAGTAGCCGGGGGAGATGCGGTTCAGGTAGGCGTCGTGCCCGGTCCGGCCTGGTGGGGGCTCGAGTCCGGGAGCGTTCACCGCGCCGAACGATGAGCGGCCGCCCAACGGAAGCTTGGCGGCGAGCGCGGCCGATTCGACTCCCGGGATGATCCCGGCCCGGTCTAGCAACTCGCGGTAGAAGGCGGCGCCCCGGGTACGGTCGGTGCCGTTCAGGGTGAGATCGAACGCCGCCACGGTCACGCCGTCCGCCGACCAGCCTGGATCCAGCGTCTCGAGACGGTGCAGCGCCCGCGCGAACAACCCCGCCGCGACCAGGAGCAGGGCGGTGGCGCCGACCTGTACGCCCACCAGGACGGAGCGGAACCGCGTGCGCCCCGCGACCGCGCCGCCACCGGCCCCCTTGAGCGCCGGTCCCGGCGCGACCCCGCTGGCCTGAAGGGCGGGAACCAGGCTGAACAGAATGCCGGCGGCCAGCGTAACCACGAGCGCAAATCCCAGGACGCGCCAATCCACGGTGAGATTGAAGGCCACGCGTCCGGGGAGCGGGAGCCGCGGTGAGAATCCTCGAAGCGCCGCGGTCGCCCACGCCGCGGCAAGCGTGCCGCCCACCCCGGCGACGGCGAACAGCACCACGGCCTCTGTCACCAGTTGGCGCGCGAGCCTGCCACGCGTGGCGCCCACTGCCCGGCGCACGGCGAGTTCGCGCCGGCGCTCCGTCGCCCGCGCCAGCAGAACCGTCGTGACGTTGACGCAGGCCATGGCCAGCGCCAGCCCCACCAGGAGTGAGAGCACGGCCAGGAACGCGCTGAACCCGCCACGCACGGTCTGCGGCAAAGGTCCCCAGGGGGTAACGCGAGCCGTGAACCGCGCGCCGGAACCAGGACGGGTCTCGGCGTGCAGCCGGTCCCCGGCTGCCGACAGAGCCCACTCCGCTGCGTCCCGGGAGACACCGGGCGCGAGCCGCCCGATGGATTCGACCATCGCGCTGCCCGGCTGTGCCAGGGCGTCGGGTGAGGGCATCCCGGGGGCGCGGAGGCCCAGCGGCAGGAAGATGTCCACCAGAAGGCCGACATGGTGTCCGGCGAACCCGGGCGGCAACACCCCAACGATTTCGACGGTGGTGCCGTTCACCCGCACCGTCCGGCCCAGGGCATTCTCCTGTGCGCCAAGGTGCCGTTGCCAGAAATGGTGCGTCACCAGCGCCACGGAGGCCACGGCGGGGAAATCGGCCTCGCCCGGGGCAAAGGCGCGTCCAAGGATGGGGTGGACCCCGAGGATATCGAAATAGTTCCGAGTCACCGCCAGCCCGCCTTGAACGGTTGGTTCTCCTTCCGTCACCACGGACGCGGGAACCAGGGCGAAGGCGGCCAAGTCCTCCAGCACCGAGTGCTCCTGCCGCAGCTGGCCTACCATGGGCCATGACAGGTCGTAGAAGTCGTTCTGAGCGTATCCGGCGATCTCGACCAGTCGTTCGGGGCGAGTGATCCCCGGCACCGAGCGGATCAGGAGGCCATTGACCACACTGAAGACGGCTGTGCTGGCGCCAATGCCGAGCGCCAGGCTGACCCCCGCCGCCAGGGTTGCCCCCGGCCGGCGGATGAGTGTCCGAAGGGCGTAGCGAAGATCGAGCAGAAGCGCGTCCAACGGATCTCCTAGGGGGACGGTCTACCTGGGACCTCGTTCCCCGGACGGCTCTGACCTCTTGGCGGTTTCAGCGCGGTAGGTTCCGGACTCGCACGTCCGTGCCGCGCAACCGGGCCCGAGCGGCGGGTAGGGTTGGAATGCGATGGGCCGGTCGGCGCTCTTACGCGAAAACGTGGCCGTCCAGCCAACCGGTGAGCAGGCGGTCCAGTTCTTCCTCCGCCAGTCCTGGCTCGTCGGGCATGACGGACCATCGTTTGCCGCCGCTCATGAGGAACCAGGCGCGACCCGTGGCCGGTTCGAGCTTGGCCGCGTTGGCAGGCAGGCCCTCGTAGGACACAAAATGGAACCGGCGTCCCCGATGAGTGACGTGGCGCTGCTCGATCTTGATCTTTGGCACAGTGACACCAGCTGGACGAGAGTGGTCGGGCCGCAAGGCAGCGCCTGGCGTACCATGCAATCTAGCCGGTTGGCGCCCCTGGCGTGCGACACACCGCCGGCCCGCCGCGTCCGGTCCCGGGGGGCGCCGGTGGGTTGGATGTCCTCCCGACGCCCGTGCGGTAGATTGATGGCGACCTGGAGGTCGTCATGAAGAGCTCCCGCGTCTCTCGTGCTCTGCCGTGTCTGTGGTTCCTACTGGCGGACCCGCTGTCCGCGCAAACCGGCCCGGTTCGCATCGTCCAGACCAGCGCCGCCGGGGACGACGTCCACCTCATTGACCCCGGCACCAACCGCGTGGTGGACGTCATCCGCGGCATCCCCATCCCGCACGGAGTCACCTCGGCTCCGGATGGAAGCGCCCTGTACTTCAGTAACGAAGTGGACCGCACGCTGGATGTCGTGCCCACCGACCGGTTGGCGGTCGCCGCCCGGATCCCGCTCACCGGCCGCCCCAACAACGTGGCCATCACCCCGGATGGACGGAAAGTGTACGTCGCCATCCGCGGGGGCGCGTTCGTGGATGTGGTAGACGTCGGCGCGCAGCGAGTGGTCAAGAGCATTCCGACATTGAGCGGCGTGCACAACGTCTATGTGACGCCGGATGGCAGGCATGCGGTGGCCGGCATGATCGCCGCCAGAACGCTGACAGTGATTGATACCGGGACGGATGATCCCGTCTGGTCACTGCACTTCGAGGGGGGTGTTCGCCCCATGGCGTTCACCAGGAATCCGGACGGCTCGACGCAGCGGATCTTCGTGCAGCTCTCGGACTATCACGGCGTGGTGGTAGTGGATTTTGCCAAGCGGGTCGAGGTCGCCAGGGTCGCCCTGCCTGAGCTTCCGCCCTCCCGGGTGGACAGCGACGCCCTCCAGGGCTCGCCCGCGCACGGGCTGGCGGTCTCACCCGACGGCGCCACCCTGTGGTCCACCAGCAAACCGAACAGTCACGTCTACGCGTTCTCGCTTCCCGACCTCACCTATCTCGGCGGCGTCCCCGTCGGGCATCACCCGGATTGGCTCACCATGACGCCCGACGGCAGGTATCTCTACGCCGCCAATGCGGGATCGAATGACGTCTCGGTGGTGGACACCCGGGCGATGAAGGAGATCGCCCGGGTCCGTGTGGGGCAGGTGCCCAAGCGCAACCACACGGCGGTGCTGCGATGATGCACGGTGTCTCATGTCGGCAGCAAGTCATGCTGCTGATCGCCGCGGCGGCGTGGTGGGTGCCGCCCCTGGCCGGCCAGGCGCCTGTCACGGCCGGACCGGGGTTGGACTTTCAGGTCTACCGAGCCACGATCGAGCCGATCTTCGTGAAGCCACGCGGCGGCTACGGGCCCGGCCGGTCGCCCTGCGTAACCTGTCACGTGCACAACGGCACGCCCCTCAGGCTCCAGCCCTTGCAGGATGGCGAAGGGGGGAACGTGTTCTGGTCAGAGGCGCAGTCGCGCCAGAACTTCCAGGTCGTGGCGCGCCTGGTCGTGCCCGGCCAGCCGGAACAGAGCCGACTCCTGCGCAAGCCGCTCGCGGTGGCGGCGGGCGGCGCGGCGTTCCATGTCGGGGGCAAATTCTGGGAGTCACCGGCTGATCCCGACTGGCAACTCTTGGCCGCGTGGGTCCGCTCCGCAGCAGGGGCGGCCCCTACGCCTCCGGCGGCGGCGGCAACGCCGCCGCTCGACTTCGACTTCTTCCGGTCCTGCGTGCAACAGATTTTCCTGGACAAGCGGGAAGGTCGAGTGGAGTGCGTTCACTGCCATGACGCCGAGCCACGCAACTTCGCCGCGGCCATTCCAGAGGGCCGGAGCTTCTGGAACCTGGAGGAGACCCGCCGGAACTTCGCCGTGCTTTCCCGCTACGTCGAGCCGGGTTTCCCCCTGATGAGCCGGTTTCTCACCCATCCCCTGGCGCCTGAGGCGGGTGGCGACCACTTCCACGGCGGCGGGCGGCGCTGGGCGTCGCAGGACGATCCGGAATGGCGGATGCTCGCGGCTTGGGTTCGGGGTGAGGGACCCCGCTGTCTGTTGGGACCGCCGCCTTCCTGACCAGGGTCGGGGCAAGGTCGCGTCGCAGACCAAGGTCCTCTCGGTGAGCCCGCTCACGACCTACCTGTTCGACCTCGACGGCACCCTCATTGACTCCGTTGAGCTGATTCGCCGCACCTTTCGCCACACATTGGAATCCCACCGTGGCTCTTATCCTGGAGAGAATGAGTGGCTCAAGGGACTGGGCCAGCCGCTCTGGGACCAGTTCCGCGCGTACACGCAGGACCAGGATGAGATCGCGGCCATGATGGCCACCTACCGCGAGTACAACGGAACCCACCATGATGCCCTGGTGCAGCCCTATCCCGGCGTGAATGACGTTGTGCAGTTCTTGAAGGCCCAGGGAAAGCGCCTCGGCATCGTCACCAGCAAGATGCGGCGGGGTACGCTGCACGGCCTTGCCCTCTGCGGCCTCGACGGGGTGTTCGACTCCATCGTCGCGGCGGACGACGTGGACCGGCACAAGCCGGACCCCACCCCGGTGCTCAAGGCGCTGGAATGGCTGGGCGCCGAAGCCGCAAGCGCCGTGTTCGTAGGGGACTCACCGCATGATCTGGCCGCGGGCCGGGCCGCAGGAGTGAGGACCGCGGCTGCTCTCTGGGGGCCGTTTCCCAAGGACTGGCTCACGCCCCACCAGCCGGACTATTGGCTGGAGGCGCCGGGTGATGTCCTGAGGCTCGAGCGCGGCGCGCCCCGCTCCTGAGGCTGCGTTTCGCCCTCTATCGGTACACGCTTCGAAGCAGCAGCAGAAGCACCAGCGCCACCACCAGGACGGCGAGCCCGGTGGACACGATGCGCAGGCGCCGCTCCGCGCGTTCTTCGGGGTCAGGGAGCGCGTCCGTTGGGCCGGGTTGCTGCTTGGTGTAGGCGCGGGCCCACCGGGCCAGGTGGGCGAGGGCGGTGCGCTGGCGGCCCGTCTTCGCTTGTTCGGAGCCGGTGATTTCCTCCAGCGTCTGCTGCCCGTACTCGGACACGGGGAACCCGCAGTGGGGGCACGCCCAGGCGTAACTGGACACTCGCTCTGAGCATTCAGGGCAATCAATCAGCGCCACGTCGGAACTCCAAGCCATCCGTGCAGGGAAGGAAACCAGCAGTGGCGCCTGGCGGCCCGCTACCGGGTTGCTTGCCAGGTCCCCGAGAAGCCCGAGACCGCGCCGGATTCGTGTGGGGTGCAGGAAAGCGTGCCGCTCATGGTGTTGGGTGAGCGTGTCTGTAAATCCTAACAAGGCCGTCCCGGCGGTAGCAACTTGACCGTCCCGTCCGTGGGAATTGACCGCGCCTAGACCAGGAATTGACCGGGGGCTGCCAATATGCGGACCAGGAACGCACCCGCGTCCCATCCCCGGCGCCCCCGTGGCTGTGGGCAAGGTTGGCGACGTGCAAGCATGACCCAAGCGCAGATCGTGAATCGGGAGGATCCATGAGATCGTTCGCCTGTCGAGTCCCAATCTCCGGCCGCCGTTGTCTTGTCGGGGGGCTCATGTTGTTCGTGGTCGCGGCGTGCCGTGACGTCGCGTCCGTGGAATCCACGGCTGAACCGTCGTCCAGCCGAGTCAGCCCTGGGGCGTCGTTCGACTGGAGCGTGCCTCCACGCTTCGGCATGGACCGAAACGGTGACGGCATGGTGGACTACCCTCGGACGCCCGAGGACCTCAGTCCGGCGTCGTGGACGGTCAATTTCGATGCCTGCGCGATGCCACCCGGAACCCGATACACCTGGCACGTGAACGAGCGCCGGGTCGCCTCAGTCGCGTCCTGCGAGTGGGCGTACCAGTTCCCCACCGAGGGGCGATACGATGTGGCGGTGCACGTTGTCCGCGCGGGGGAGCCGGGCAGTTGGGCCGAGCACGTGGTGACGGTCCAGGACTGGCTGGTCGTGTCGTTCGGTGACTCCTACGCGTCCGGCGAAGGCGTGCCGGAGGTCCCGGCGGCCAACGACGAGCTATTGGCCGCCATCGACGCCACACTCGGGAGCCTGGAGGAGGCCAGGAGCCGCCTGGACGCGACCCTGGTGAACCTGGAGTTGGCAATAGCGAGCCTGGCGGAAGCCTTCGAGCGGAAAGAGCTGGCCGATTCCATCCTGGCGACGCAGCAGCGGAGACTGGAGGAGTTTCTCGCGGCCTGCAAGATCGAGACGTTCAGGGACCTCGTGGAATGCGCCGACTTCCTGGCGGGGCTTCCCTACGACACGTATCAGACCGCGTCGGACAACTTCAACCTGGCGGTCGCGGAGGCCAGGGAACGGGTGGAGAGTCTCACGCAAGCGTACCAGGCCGCTCAGGCAGCCTTCAACGAAGCGCAGGCGGCCTTCCTCGCCGCCCAGGATGCCGTCGCCAACCTTCAGGCGACGATCGCCGTGTTGCAGGCTGGACTGGGGGTGGCAGAGTGGCAGGCCCCGTTCCCCACCGAAGTGTGGCTGGACAGTCAGGGGCGCGCCTACGACTGTCACCGGTCCGCCAACGCCGCGCCGGCCCGGGCGGCGCTGGCGCTCGAGCAGGGCGATCCCCGGACGTCGGTGACCTTCGTACACCTGGCCTGCACCGGTGCGAGGATCGACGCGGACCGCAACAACCTGCGGCAGCAAATCCCGTGGGCGGAGGGGCTCATCGGGCCGCGGGAGATTGACGCAGTGCTGGTGTCCGTTGGGGGGAACGACGCCGGTTTTGCCAGCATCGCCACGGCCTGCGTGGTCCAGCAGGCGTGCTACGACGCTGTGCCGGCCTTCAATCCAGCCGAAGGCAGTGGACTCTGCTTCCTGATCGGCGTGATCGGCTTCGGGCAGCAGTGCACCGACTTCTTTGCGGTATTCCCCGAAGAGAGTGCCAGTCGCCTCGTGGAGGCGGGGGTCGGGGCGCTCCCTCCGAAGTACCAGGAGCTGGCCCAGGTGCTTCTGCCGACGCTTTCCGGGTTACTGGCGCCCGAGCTTGCAGCGCTCGACCCGGTGGATCGGGTGCGGTCGGGCCGGGTGTACATCACGGAATACGTGGACATGACGAAAGACGATGACGGCGCCTATTGCAGGCCCGACGGCGCCAACTTGTTGGGCACCGTTCCGGGGGTTACGGCCGATGAAATGGCGTGGCTGGACGTAGGGGCGGCCGGGTCTATCAACCGGGCGGTGGCGGACGCGGCCGCCGCTCACGGTTGGAGCGCGGTAGGCGGGATCTACGCCGGCTACGCGCCGCACGGGTATTGCGCGGACGACCATTGGGTGGTCCGGGCCCACGAGACCTTCCTGCGGCAAGGGGACGCGCAGGGAATGGCCCATCCCAACATGGCGGGCCACGGCCACAATGGGCAGGCCGTTCTCGCCGCGCTGATGCCTGACCTGTACCCCGAGGGGCTGGGCGGGGCGCCCCGCGCTCCTGACCAGCCGTCCTCACCTGGAGCGCCGCTGGTGAGCGGCGGTGCACCTCCGCAATAAAGTGGAGGTGTGGTGCAGGAGCAGTAAGGGCCGGCTACGCGGTTGACGAGTGCGGTGCGGCCGCAAACGCCCGGTGGAGCGATCGGCCTCCGGGCGTTCTTTTGCCACGTCCCGCACTCTTGTCGTACTGCTCGATCGCGTCTGAACCGATCTCCGGTCACCGCCCCGCAGGCACCACCCTCATCAGCATCTCGAACGCCCGGTCGAGCGCTCGGCCACCCGCGCCGGCGCCGCGGTATTTCCCGATCCGTACCACCACCAGCCCGTGTGACGGGATGATCGTGGCGCTCTGCCCGCCCGCTCCCTGCATGGAGAAGGCGTCGCGCGGGATCGGCCTTCCGCCATCGCCGTTCACCCAGAAGAACCCGCCACCGTAGACCGGGCGCCCGTCGGCCACCCAGGCGGGGGCCAGGGTCTTCACGTAGCTCACATAGCCCTCCGGCAGCAGCCGCTCGCCGTTCCACACGCCGTCCTGAAGGTAGAGGTTGCCCAGCCGCGCCCAGTCTCGGGGCGCCACCATCTCGTAGCCCTGGCCCAGGAAATTGCCGTAGGGGTCGGTTTCGATAATGGCGTTTCTGATTCCGATCTTGTCGAACAGGGCGCGCTGCGGGAACGCGTGGTAGTTCTGACCGAGTTTTTCCGCGCCCAGGCGCACCAGGTAGCTCGCGAGCACCGGGTCGCTGTTGCGGTAGCGGCCCACGGTGTTGGGCTTCCACTGTTGCGGCCGAGTGGCGGCCCATTTATAGGAGTTCGCCCCGCCGGTGTAGAGGTAGAGGTGGTCGGGGTAGCCCAGGGAGTCGTTCCAGTCGGGATCCTGGGGCGCCTTGATCCTGATCCCGCTCGACATCCGCATGATGTCCATGACGCGGATCTCCTGGCGCGGATCGCCCGGCGTTTGCCACTCTGGGATGGGCGCGGGCTGGTCGAGCCGGTAGACGCCCATCTGGATCAGCCGGCCAATCAGGGAGCCGGTGAGGCTCTTTCCCATGGACCAGCTTTCGAGCGGCGAGTGGAGGGTGATGCCCGGCGCGTAGCGTTCGCCCAGAATGCGGCCCTTGTGGGTGATCACCACGCCGAGCGTCATCGCCTCGGGCGGCCCGAAGATCGTATCCATGATCGCGACAAAGGCAGCCGAGTCGACGCCCGCGGGCCACGGCGTTCGGGGCAGTGCGTCTCCCATGGGCCACGGAGTCGTGGCCGCGACGGGAAGGTTGGGCGTCACCTCGGACGGCGTGAAGAACACCGAGTCCCTCCCAATGGGCAGCGCAACGCATCCCTGACTCTTGAACCGGCGGGCGACGCGGGTCACGCCGGTGTTCAGCCGGAGGCGCACCTCCTGTCGCGGGCGGTCAATGGCGGTGTGCACCACGGCGGAGCGGTGCTGGAGTGGGCCGGTGAAGAAGCCCACGTTGGCGGCGGCGTCCTCGGGGTCGAGCCCGGTGAGAAAGACGGCTGAGCAGAGCGTTTTGGCGAAGCCCGCGGTGTGGTGTTCCAGGGCGTTGCCGGGTGGTGGATCCCACTTGCCCGGGAGCTCGAGCGGCTTGGCGCGGGCAATGAGAGCAGCGCGGAGGTCGGCGGCGCTTTGCTGTGCTTGCGCGGTGGTCAGAGCCAAGGCGGAAGCGGCGAGAACGAAAGGGAACCAAGGGACGCGACGCATCAGGGTCTCCGGTGGCATTGAGGACCTGCGGGAATGCTACGTGCCGCCTCGCGCCCAGGCCAGCGCTCGCCTGTCCGCCCAGACGATGAGGTCCGGGTCTTCTCGCGGAACGGCGTGGGTGCTGTGGTCGTACGGAAGCTGCATGCTCGGCGGAGGCGGCAGATACTTCCCTGCCACCAGTACGACGACGGACACATCGGGGGTGGGCCGAAGGTCGCGCTGCGCCGGGTCCAACTCCATCAGGCGGCGAAACAAGTTGAATTCCGCGCGGACTCCTGGCGGTGCCTGGGCAAAGAAGGAAGCAAAGCCCGACCAGTACGCATCGTACCCTGCCTGGCCGGCTCCTACGGCCTCGAAGGGGGCACGGGTGATCGGGCCAGGTCAGGCCCACACTTTGCAGGACACTAGATGTGGGTCTGCCATGACGCGAGCCGAAGGTGGTTTACCTCCCTGCCATGATGAGCCCCACCGACCTCGAGCTCCTTGCGTTTCGACGTCCGTTGTGCGGACCTTCTCCAGGAAGGCCTGCTTCGACGCTGCATTGTCCAAAGGGAAGTCCTCTCGGTGGAGCGAGCCATTCGACGCGCGGTGTTCGACGCGCACTGCGCGTTCGTTGAACTTGAGCTTCAGCGCACGTGGCGTATCGACGACGAGGAGCCTGCCCTCGTGGATCAACGCCACGCGGTCACACAGCCTGTCCGCGACGGTCATGTCGTGTGTGGTCAGGAACACGGTCACGCCCGCATCCGCCTGCGCCCGAATGAGCTCCCGGATGGTCACCGCGTGCTGCGGATCCTGCCCCGTGGTGGGCTCGTCCAGGAACCACACCCTAGGCCGGTTGATCAGGGAGCGGGCGAGCACGAGCCGCATCTTCATGCCTTTGGAGAACGTTGCCACGGGCCGGCGGCCTCCCACCGGCAGATCGAGGGATCGCAGCAAGGCCTTCGCCGGATGAGCCGGTGCCAGCTTGGTCTTCGCGACTACGCCCCCCGAATGATTAATCCGCCGCGCCTCATGATGCTGGTCGAGGCCCGGCGTGCCTGATCCGACCTTGCACCAGCCGCCCCAAGGGCGGAGATTCGCCCGCCATGCGGCCTGGCCTCGGTACGCGGATCCTCATCGGGATGGTGGCCGGCGCTGCGGCCGGCACGCTGCTCGGCGACGCCGTCACACGGATCGAGCCGGTCGGCGACGCCTTCATCCGCCTGCTGGTCCTCGCCGCGGTGCCGCTGGTCTTCTTCAACCTGCTCGCCGGTCTCACCGCGCTGACGGATGTGCGCACCTTCGGCCGGCTCGCCGCCAAGATCACTGCCTACTACGCGGTCACCACCATCCTAGCGCTGTTGCTCGGCCTCGCGGCGATGCGGCTGATCCGCCCGGGCGTTGGGATGCGACTCACCGAACCGGTCGAGGGGGCCATCGGCGAGGTGCCCGCCCTCGGCGACGTGATCATGGATCTCCTGCCGACTAATGCGGTGCAGGCGTTCGCGGAAGGCAATGTCGCCCAGATCGTCGTGTTGGCGGTGCTCCTCGGCATCACCACGTTGTTCCTGCCCACCGAGCCCCGCGACCGGCTCAGACGCGCGTATGCGCTGGTAGCCGAGCTGTTCCGGAAGCTGGTGGACGTGATCCTGGTCGGGGCCCCGATTGGGATCGGCGCGCTGATGGCCGTGACCGTGGGCCGGTACGGCGCGCAGCTGTTCGGACCGCTGGCCAAGTTCCTGCTGGGCGTCTGGGGTGCCCAACTCGTGATGGTCGGCGTCTACGTGGCGCTGCTCCGCACGCTGACGCTCCGGGCGCCGCTCGTGTTCCTGCGGGACACGGGTGCGGTCTGGGCTACGGCGATGTCCACGACCTCCAGCCTGGCCTCGCTGCCCGTGGCGCTGGAACAGGCCGAGCACGCCCGGCTGCCTCGCTGGATCTACTCCTTCACGCTGCCGCTCGGTGCGCAGATCAACAAGAACGGCACGGCGATCATGCTCTCGGGCGTGCTGCTCTTCACCGCCCAGGCCGCAGGCGTCGGGTTCACGATGGGCCAGATCGGGACCATCCTTTTGATCGGCTCGATCCTGTCAGCCGGATCCGGCGGCATTCCAGGCGGAGGGCTGGTGGTTGCCCTGATCCTCGTGCAAGCGTTCCAGCTTCCTCTCGAGGTCGCCGCCATCATGGGCGGCATCTACCGGCTGATCGATATGGGCAACACGACCGTCAACGTGATGGGCGACATGATAGGCACCGCCGTGGTGGCGCATTCCGAAGCCCGGCGGACCGCTCGCACCCCGGATCCATCGAGTGCGCGGGATGGATGAAATCCGCGCGCTGTTCCCGGGCGCCGGCGGGCAGACGTATCTCGATGTGTCGGTGTGCGGGCTCATCTCGCGGCCGGTCCGCGAGGCCATCGACCGATATCTCGACGACCGGATGCTCGGCCGTGTGGACAAGCAGGCGCTGCACGAGACGGTCGAGCGCGCCCGCCGGCAACTGGCGGACCTGATCGGCGGCGAACCGGATGAGGTTGCGATCACCAAGAACGTCTCGGAGGGGCTCAATCTGTTCGCCGCGAGCCTTCCCTGGCAGGCGGGCGACAACGTGGTGCTGTGCCCGGACCTCGAGCACCCCAACAACGTCTTCCTATGGTTCAACCTGCGCGCCCTTCACGGCGTCGAAGTGCGGACCGTCGAGCCGGAGGGCGGCCGAGTGCCGGTCGAACGAATGATCGAGCGGATCGATGGGCGCACCCGGCTGGTCACGGCGCCGCACGTCTCGTTCGCGCCGGGGCTCATCACGGATGTCGCGCTGCTCGCCCATGAAGCGCACGCGAGGGGTGCACTGGTGCTGATCGACGCCGCGCAGTCCGTTGGCGCCGTCCGAACCGACGTGCGGTCGCTGGGCATTGACGCCCTCGCCGTCGCGACGCAGAAGTGCCTGCTCTCCGTCTACGGCTTTGGGTTCCTCTGGGTCCGGCGGGGATTGGCCGAGAGCCTCGTGCCCGGCCACGTGGCGCGGTATGGGATCGACCTCGGCGCGGACGCGCACGAGACCGCCCTCGGCGACGGGACGCTGCGCTACCGGCCCGGCGCCCGCCGCTTCGATCTCGGCAATTACAACTACCTCGGCGCAGCGGCTGCGGATGCCTCGCTTCGGTTGCTTCAGTCGATCGGCATGGATCGCGTCGAACAGCATGTCCGAGGGCTCGCCGCTCGGCTCGCGGCAGGCCTGCTCGAGCGGGGCCTGCCGGTTGCGGGCGGTGCGCCCGGCCCCCACCTGGCGCATATCGTGGGCGTTGGGCAAAGCGGAGGCGGGCGGCACGAAACGGCCCACGCTCCGGCGATGACGGCGCTCTACCAACACCTGACCGCGCATAACGTCCGCCTGTCGATCCGGCGCGGCGTCCTGCGATTCTCGGTGGCGATCTATAACAACGAAGCGGATGTGGAGCGGGTGATGGGGCTGGTTGAGGAACGTCCTCACTGGTCACCTTGAATTATAGATGATTATCATACATAATTACTAACCATGACACTCGGCCAGTTCGCCACCGCGGTGGGCGCCCCCCCACGCTGGGTCCAGAACGCGTTCCAGGCTCTGGGGTTGCCGGCCCGCTACAACCAGGAGCTGGCGCGGCGGCTCGCCTTTGCGCGCGCGGTGAAAGAGGCCTGCGGCATGCCTCTGCGCCAGGCCTTCCCGCTGGCGGAAAAGGCCCTGGCCGGCTGGCCCAAGCAGCGCGTCTGGCGGCTCGACGGGCCGGACGGCGCGGTGAAGGTGGAGATTGACCTGGCACGCTTCCTTTCCACCTGCACGGTGCGGCTTTCCCTGGCCCGCTGCTGGTACGCCGAGCGGCGGCGAGGCCGCCCGCCCAAGCGGCGCCGCCGCGGGATCGCCTGGGCCAAATGGTACGGCGTGGACGTTTCCCTGCTTGAGGCATCGCTGAAGCTCACGCCGGAAGAGCGGCTCCGGCGGCTGGACGAGGCGCTCGAGTTCTTCCGGCGCGTGAGGATCAAGGCCTGAGTGCTGTTCCTATCCCAGATTGAGGCGCTGGTTCGCGCCGAAGTACGCTTTGTGGTGATCGGTGGAGTGGCGGCCGGGCTGCACGGAATGCAGCGTGCCACGTTCGACCTCGATATCTGCTATGACCCGAGCGCTGACAATCGCGCCAGGCTCGCAGGCGTGCTCCAGGGCTGGAAGGCCTATCTCCGCGGCGCGGACGCGGGCCTGCCGTTCACCATGGATGCCAAACAGCTCCAGATCACGCCGGTGCTCACGCTCACCACGTCGGTGGGCGATCTGGACGTCATGGGTCGCGTCTCGGGCGTGGGCGAATACGCCGATGTCCTGGCCTCGTCCGTCGAGGCCCAGGTGGGCGGGGTCACATTCCGCATCCTGGATCTGCCCGGTCTCATCAAGGCCAAGCGGGCCACCGGGCGGAGAAAGGACCGGGACCAGCTGCCGGACCTGGAAGCGCTGTTGGAGCTGCGCGGGAAGAAAGTGAGGTGAAGGCCGGGTCTAACCCGCCTACGCGCCCAGTTGGGCATCCAGCAGCTTCACCAGTGCACCGCCGAACTGCGGCAAGTCCTTGGGCACGCGTGAGCTGATGATGTTACCGTCCACCACGACTGGCTCGTCCACCCAGATCGCGCCCGCATTGACCAGGTCGTCGCGGATCCCCACGGTGGACGTCATGCGACGCCCGCGCACGATGCCGGCGCTGATCAAGACCCACGGTCCATGGCAAATCGTTGCGACGACCTTCCCCGCGGCGTGCACCTGGCGCACGCGCTCGAGCACCACCGGGTCGCGGCGAATCTTGTCCGGGGCCCATCCGCCTGGCGCCAGCAGCCCCACCAGACCATCGGCCGAGAGGTCGCGCACCTGCGCGTCTACCGGACAGGGATAGCCGTGTTTGCCGCGGTAGGAGGTCTCGCCGATTCCAGCAAGCACGGTCTGGTAGCCGGCTTCCTCAAGCCGAAGCTTGGGATACCAGACCTCCAGGTCCTCATACTCGGGACCGACCAGGATGAGAAAGGTGCCTCGGGGCATGGTCGCGAAACCTGTGGCCCATGGGCCAGGAAGATAGCTTCCCCGGAGGAATTCCCGTTACTCGGCCTTCAGCGTGTTCACCGGATCCACTCGCGCCGCCCGCCAGGCCGGCCCCAGCGACGCCGAGACCGCCACCGCGCCGAGCAGCGCGGTGACCGCTGCCAGCGTTGCGGGATCGCTCGGCGCCACCTGGTAGAGCAAGCCGCGAAGGACGCGCGCCAGCCCGAGGGCGCCGGCCCAGCCTATCACCAGCCCGACGGCTGCGAGCCGGACACCTTGGCCCAAGGCGAGCGACAGGATACCAGACCGCGTGGCGCCCAGCGCGGCGCGAATCCCGAACTCCCGCGTCCGCTGCGCCACGCTGCCGGCCAGGACGCCATAAATCCCGGCAGCCGCGAGCACCAGTGCCACGGCGGCGAAAAGCTCGAAGGCCACCAGAGCAAAGCGCCGCTGCGCGGTAGTGACCCGGACCAGGGCGTCCATGGTGGCGACCCCGCTGATGGCCAGGCTTCGGTCCACCGACCACACCGCCGCGCGGACCTGCGGGATCAGGTCCTCCGCGCGGACCGTGCCGCGCACCACGAGAATTGTGCCGGTATCCGCCCAGAGCCATTGTGACTCCGGCAGGTAAATCTGCGAGCTCTGATCCTCGTCCAGCCGCATGTGTCGCACGTCGCCCACGATCCCCACGATAGTGCGATAGGGCCGTCCCGGCCCACCCAGTCGCACCCGCTTGCCGATGGGGTCCTCACCGGACCAGTAGCTGTCGGCAAAGGCGTCATTGATCAGGACGACCGGTGGCGCGCCGGTACGATCCGCCGGGGTGAATCCGCGGCCCCGAAGCACCGGGATGCGCATGGTGGCGAGATAATCCGGACTCACCGCGAACCGCTGCGCGCCCGGCGCATCCTCCGGATTGGCCGGCGGCTTGTCTTCCCGGAGTACGCCGTTGCCATCGAAGTTGCCCCCCAACGGCACTTGACTGCTGAGCGCCACCGACTGCACGCCCGGCACGGCGCGCACCGCCTCCAGGAGCCGTTCCTGCATGGCCCACACGTCACCGTCCTCGGCGTACGCCGCCCCGGAAGCCAGGACTTCCAGGGTGAGCAGCTTGTCCGGATCGAAGCCGATGTCGACTCGGAGCAGTCGGTCCAGGCTCCGGACCAGCAGGCCTGCTCCCGCCAGCAGGGCAAAAGCCAAGGCCACCTCCGCCACCACCAGCCCGGACCGCATGGCGCGCCGCGCCCCGGCGGCGGACCCCCGACCGGCTTGACGGAGCCCGCTGTGCAGTCCGGCGTGCCGCACTGCAAGGGCGGGCCCGAGCCCGAAGACCAGGCCGGTACCGATGGCCATCGCCAGCGTGGCGAGCAGGACCGGGACGTCCACCCGGACGGCCGCGAGGCGGGGAATATCGGTGGGGCCAAGCGCCGCGATGACGCGCACGCCGAGCCAGGCGAGACCGATCCCCGCGCCCGCGCCGGCAAACGCGAGCAGCAACGTTTCCGTGAGGACCTGCCGCGCGACCCGCGCGGGCCGCGCGCCAAGCGCGGTGCGAATGGCGAACTCGTCCTGGCGCTGGACCGCCCGGCCCAGCAACAGGTTCATCACGTTGGCGCACGCGACCAGGAGGACGAAGCCCACGGCCCCGAACACGATCAGCATGGCCGGCCGAACGTCCTGAACCAGGGCGTCATGCAACGGAATCACATTCATGCCGGGCGCGGCGTACTGGGTGGGGTAGTCCCGGGCGTAGCCCTCACTCAGCGTGTTCAGCTCGACCACGACGCGCTCGAGCGGCACGCCCGGTTTCACCCGCGCCACCGCGCGCAGGTGCCGGCAGGTGCGGCAGGCAAACGGGAGAGACGACTCATACCCCAGGGGGCGCCATAGTTGGGCGGAGGGGGCGAGCAGGCTTTCGAAGTCCCGGGGCATGACGCCTACCACCTGGTAGGGCCGGCCGCTCAGAGAGATCTGCCGCCCCACGATTGTGGGATCACTCCCAAACCGCCGCTGCCACAGCCCGTGGCTCAAAATGGTGGCGCCGTTCTGGCCGGGCGCGTCTTCCGCCGGCATGAAGTCTCGGCCGATGAACGGAGCTACCCCCAGCGTACGGAAGAAATCGCCGGTCACGGACTGGCCCGCCAGCCGCTCCGGCTCATCGCCCTGAAGCGTGGGGGTCCAGTACGACATGGCCGCGATGGACTCCAGCGTGCGACTGTCGCGCCGCACGTCGGCAAAGGTGGCAAACCCGGTATTGCTGCTGGTGCCGCTGGGCTCGCGCTCCCAGACCATCACGAGGCGATCAGGATCGACGTACGGCAGCGCCTCGAAGAGCACCGGGTTCACCACGCTGAAGATGGTGCTGGTGGCGCCGATGCCGAGCGCCAGGCTCGCCACGGCGATGGCGGTGAACCCCGGCGAGCGGGCCAACGTTCGGAACGCGTAGCGAACGTCGAGCCAGGAGTCGCGAAGCACGAGACCTCCTCGAGAGGGCTGCTTGAGCGCCGGTGCAGGACGGGGGACCCGGGCCAGTCGGAAGGCGACGGAGAGCGCCTGTGTCCAATACCACCGGCGGGCGGCCCACCGGCCGCTTGCCGCGGTGATTCGATGGAACTCCTCCTCCAGGTCTCCCAGGACGGCCTCCCCGTCGTCAGAAGGCAGCAATGCCTGGAGTAGCTGTGTGGGGAGCCGGGGTGGCGCGTGGTCCTTCAACGGACCTCCCTGGCGAGGTCAAGGCCCGCCGCCATTTGCCCTAACGTGGCCATGGTCTGCGCGAGAGCCCGCCTGCCGCCCGCTAACACGCGGTAGTGCTTTTTCCGGCGGCCACCGCGTTCCGGGGTAGGTTCTCCAAACCGGCCGCGGATCAACCCCTTGGCCTCAAGGCGGATGAGCGCCTTATACACGGTGCCGAGGCTGGGGCGCCGGCGAGTCCGCCGGGCGATTTCGTCGCGGACGGTGATGCCGTAGGCGTCCTCGCCCAGGTGCAGCAAGGCCAACAGTACCAGGGTCTCGAACTCGCCCAGACTAGCGCCCACGGGGAGGTCCCTCCACGATCCGCCGGAAGATGGCGCTCTGCATCGCGGACGGCGCCTCGGAAGGAGCGATCCAGAGCTCCCCGGCATAGCGCTGGAAGGCCCCTTCCAGTCCGGCGCGGGCCAGGCAGGCCTCGAGGGGAAGGGGTTCCACACCCGCGATGTGTCGCGCGAAAAAGTCGGCGAGGCTCGTCCCCGCGGCCTGTGATGCTACCGAGACGAAGTCCTCCCGGCTGAACGGGTGATCGAGCAGGGCGAATCGCTCGTGCAGGGAGCGCATCACGTCATCGAGGGCCCGGGCGTTGCCTGAGGCTTCCTGCACCAGGCCGTCCAGACAGAAGGCGGCCGCCCACCCGCCGTCGTAAACACCGAAGCGATTCGTCCCCCGGCGCGGGCTGGCGTCGAACATGCTCTGACGCTGGAAGACGGGAGCGACCGTCCAGTAGGCGTAGCGCCCCAACACTTTCTCCGCTTTCCGCAGGAAAGTCGCGGGCTCAATGATGCCGGATTGGACCAGCGCCAGGTCCGCGTAGTAATCGGTGAACCCCTCGTCGAACCACTCGAATACGCCGCTCTCGCTGCCGCGGACGGGACCACCGATCCAGATGTGGTAGACCTCGTGGGCGAGGTTGTTGCCCCACAGCATGATGTTGTGGCGCGTCGGCCGCGTGGCGGTGGTGAAGGCGGCGCTGGAGGTGAAAGACTCGCCGTCGTCCTGGTGCGCCCGGAACAGCGTGACGAGGTAACGAGCCGGCGGCGACTGCGGAAAGACGCGGTTGACGTGGCGCGCTACGGCGTCCAGGGTGGCAGCCACGACCTCCCCCTCCGCCGCAAGGTCGCCGAGGAGTGCCAGGGTAAGAGTGAAGGGCCCGCGCTCGAAGCGCTGCTCCCGGTGGCGGCCCGCCACGACGGAGTTCTCCATCAGCTCCTCGCGGGTGGGCGCCAGGAAGGCGCCGGGGCTCTGCGGATCGGGGACCCAGGGCGTCGATATCCGCCACCCGGCTGGGAGGCTGAAGACCACGCGCCGTGGTCCCTCCACTGTGCTCGCGACGAACAGCGGCTTGGTGATCATGTACAGCGTGCTGTCCAGCCACACACCCGCCTGCTCGTTGCCCGGTGGCCATGGCTGCGTGGTAAAGCTCAAGTTCACCTGGTAGGTCAAGCGAACGCGTCCAGTATGGGCCGTGACGATCCGCCAGCCTTCGGGACCCCGCGACTCCAGCGTCAAGGCGCGGCCGCGCTGGTCGGTTGCACGCAGGCCTTCGACAAACGTGGCCCACTGGTTGGGGAGGTGGTCGATCCCCCCGCCGGTGGCCATGAGCAGCACGCCGTCGGCGGGCTGGAGGTCGGCTTCCACGACGACGCGCGGTGGGCTCGCGTGCTCAATGCGAACCCGGTAGTCGCCGGCGACCGTCGCGATTGGCCCCTGTGCGCGGGCGAGGGTTTGGCAGGCCGACGCCATGATGGCCACAACCCCGAACCGACCGAGGCTTCCCATGTGTTTCTCCGGCTTAGTCAGATATATAGACGGCGGATGGAGCCGAAAGGTTGCAGCGGGGGTGTCAGAGTCCGGCCGACCCCTGGATTTCCTGGGGCGCCAGGCTCTCCCTAGGCGGCCGGGCAAGCATGGGTTCCTCGCCCACGGTGAAGAGCCGCCTGGGATAGATCAGCTCGAGCACCGGGGAGGTCATGAATGTCGTCACCAGCGCCATGATCACCATCATGGCGAATAGGGCGGGGGACAGCACACCGATATCGAGTCCCACGTTGAGAATCACCAGCTCCATCAGGCCCCGCGTGTTCATCAGGGTGCCGATGGCCCAAGATTCCCGCCACGACATGCCGGTGCTGTGTGCCGCGATGGCCGACCCCGCCATCTTGCCGGTGATGGCCACCAGAATGATGTCCCACGACGCCTGCGGATGGAGGGTGGCCCGGGTGGGCGCGCTGGCTACGAGACTAGAAATCCAAGGTAGCCGCCCAAGACGCGCTGTGGGACTAGGGTAATGTCCCGGAGGGGCCCTCCCCCGCGGGGGCGGCGGCCTTGCGCGCCTGCGCCAGGTAGGCCGGCTCCAGGTCCAACAGATGCGCGAGCTTCCGCACCAGGTAGGACTCGTGCTGCAGGACTTGGCCATCCGCCAGGATGACGCCCCACATGATCTCGGCCAGCACCATCTTTTGGCCCAAGTCGTACTGCTCGGCAATCAGCCGGGTGAACTGAAAGTGGTCAATGGATTGCGCCCGCTCGCGTTCGGCGAGGGCGATGAGCTCCCGGGCGGTTACTTCATCCAACCCGAAGTGCCGCCCCAGGGCCGCCTCGATATGGTCCTGCTCCTGGAGACTGAACTCGCCATCGGCGTATGCCAACTCCAACAACAGCGCGCAGGCGGCCAGCTGCACGGTGGGCCGCCGGACCGCCGGCGTGGCGTCCAGCGGAACCACCATCCGTTTGGCGACGAAAGCCCGGATCGCGTCGAGCATGACTAGTAAGATATTGCTCCAGGGGCCCACCACCACCCGCCGGGTCGGCAGAGACGCCGAGTTCCCGGCGCGAATGCAACCAAACGGGGTCCCGGAGCGTCGAATACGGTATCCCGACCCTACTTTCCGGCCCATGATGCGACCGGTCTTCCTCTCCGCGAGCCTGGCCCTGGCCCTGCCGGTCGGCCCCGCCATCGCTCAAAACGTTCATTCCGTTCCCGGACCCGACGTCCGGGCGGTGCCCCTGCAAAGCCCTATCCGGCTGGACGGCGTGCTGGACGAGGCAGTCTGGCGCACCGCCGCGGCCGCGCGGGACTTCCGGCAGAGCCAGCCCAACGACGGCGAGCCCGCCACCCAACGCACCGAGGTGCGTTTCGCCTATGACGATGAGGCGCTCTACGTCGGGGCCCGGATGTTCGACGACCTTGGCGCGCGCGGGGTGCAAACCCGGCTGGTGCGGCGGGATGGCGATGCGAGCTCGGACTACGTTCAGGTCATCTTCGACCCGTACCACGATCATCTGGGCCGGTTGTTCTTGTCGGTGAACCCGTCCGGCGTGCGGAACGACGCCAACGGGCTCGGCGGCGGGGGCGACGATTCCTGGGACCCGGTGTGGGACGTCAAGACCACCATTGACTCGCTGGGCTGGACCGCGGAGATGCGCATCCCCTTCTCGCAGCTCCGCTTCCCCGAGACCGCGAACGAGCAGACCTGGGGCCTGCAGATCTGGCGCCAGGCCAACCGGCTGAACGAGCTGTCCATGTGGTCCTGGTGGGGGCGGACCGAGACCGGCGGCCCCTCCCGGTTCGGTCACCTGGCAGGCCTGACCATCACGCGCGCTCCCGGCCGGGCCGAGTTGCTGCCCTACGTCGTCGGCCGCTCGGCCAACGTTCCCGTGAGCAACCCGTCTGACCCGTTTCAGGACCCTCACGCCTTAGATGCGCGCGCCGGCATGGATGCACGGGTCCTGCTGACGTCGAATCTCACCCTGAACGCGACCGTCAACCCGGACTTCGGCCAGGTCGAAGTGGACCCGGCGGTGGTCAATCTCAGTGCCTTCGAGACCTTCTTCCAGGAGCGCCGCCCGTTCTTTGTCGAGGGGGCGGGCTACTTCGGGTTTGGCAACTTCAACTGCTTCTTTTGCTCCAATGTCTCCAGCCTGGGCATGTTCTACACCCGTCGAGTGGGGCGGGCGCCGCAGGGCGGTGCCAACGCGGACGACGCGGGTGACTACGCCGACGTGCCGAACAACACCGCCATTCTGGGAGCGGCCAAGCTCACCGGGCGCACGGGCTCGGGCTGGTCCATCGGCCTGATGGACGCCGTGACGCGCCGCGAGCGGGCCACGGTGGCGCTGAGCGACGGTTCACGCACTGGCGTCACGGTGGAGCCCTTCACCAATTACATGGTGGGGCGGGTGGGGAAGGACCTGCGCGGCGGCGCCACGCTGCTCCGGGCCATCGCCACGTCCGTGGTGCGCGATCTTGAGGAGCCGTTCTTCCGCGAGCGGCTGACGCGGCGCGCCGAGTCGTTTGGACTGGCGACGGAGATGTGGTTTGGCAACCGGGACTACCGGCTCATGGCTCAGGTGGCCGGCACCCAGGCGCTGGGCGACTCCGCCGCCATGCTCCGGCTCCAGCGTTCCAGCGCCCGGTACTTCCAGCGGCCCGACCGGGGGAACGGGGCCAACGGGTTCCTGAGCGACCGGTACGATTCCTCGCTCACCACCTTGCGGGGACTGGGTGGCTACGCGCGGTTCGCGCGGGAATCGGGCAACCTGCTCTGGGAGGTCGCGACCAATATCCGCACGCCCGGGTTCGAGAACAACGACATCGCCTTTCTCTCCCGCGCCGACTACGCGTGGATGGCCGGCAACATTCTGAAACAGTGGACCAAGCCGACCGGGTGGTACCGCAACCTGTCCTTCATCGTAGGTGGCCAGCAACAGTACAACTTCGACGGGGACCTGACGGATCGTCAGGGACAGGTGTTCGGGTACATCCAGCCGCTCAACTACTGGAACATCAGGGCGTTCTGGATCTATCGCCCGGCGCTGCTGGACGACCGCTTGAGCCGAGGAGGTCCGGTGCTCAAGCGGCCGGCCACCAACTTCTGGTCCACGTTCATCTCGACCGATCGGCGGAAGTCAGTGGTGGGGAACCTGGGGGCGAATGTGGGTTGCAGCTCGGACGGCGATTGCGACCGGAGCATCGAACTGGACCTGGAATTCCGGCCCGCCTCCAACGTGAATCTTTCGGTGGGGCCGTCGTGGAGTCACGACGAGTCGCAGTTCCAGTTTGTCACCAGCGTCACCGACCCCACGGCCACGACGTTCTTTGGCCGGCGCTACGTGTTTGCCGATCTGGTGCAGAACTCCGTGTCCATGAACACGCGCTTCAATGTGACCTTTACTCCGAATCTCACGTTTGAGCTGTTCGCGCAGCCGTTGATCGCGAGCGGGGACTACGCGCGGTACAAGGAATACGCTACCCCGCGTTCCGCCCAGCGGCTGGTCTACGGCGAAGACATCGGAACGGTGAGCGTGACCCCCGGCACCCGCGACACGTACACCATTGACCCGGACGGCGCGGGACCCGCGACCGGCTTTGACGTCGAGGACCCGAGCTTCACCTTCCGCTCCCTCCGGGGCAACGCCGTATTGCGCTGGGAGTATCTGCCGGGCTCGACCCTCTTCCTGGTGTGGACCCGGAGCAGCGCGTCCGACCTGCCGCGTGGCACCATTGATTTCGGCCAGGATGCACGGGCGCTGTTCCGCGGGCCGGCGGAGAACATCTTTCTGGTCAAGCTCAACTACTGGCTGGGCATCTAGGATCGGAGCCCGCGAGGCGGGCGCGGGCTCCGGCCCGCCTACCTGGCTGAGTGCACCATTTCACGCCCAACGAGTGCCGGCGATGAAGCGGGTGCGCCGTGGCGGACCAGCGGCATCACCTCCTGTGCAAATCGCTCCATCTCCTCCGCCTGCGGGCTGAACTGGAGGAGCAACAAGTCCACCCCGGTGCGGTCGAACTCGCCGATCCGGTCGGCGATCTGGTCCGGGGTGCCAACCAGTCCGGCACGCAGTCCGCGGTTGGAAACGGAGTAGTCCTCCAGGCTCACGCGCTGTTCCAGCTGCGTGTTCGCGATCCAGTCCTGGTAGTTGGCGTACCCGCGGGCGCTTTGCTTCACGTCCGTGATCCGCCGGACCTCGCGTTTGACCTCGGCGTCGGTGCGGCGGCACACCACAAAGCCGGCGACGCCGTACCGGAGCGGGGGCCGAGCGTGGCGCACCCGGCGCTGGGACAGATCCGCGATCCGGGCGGCGATGCGTTCCGGCGGGTCACCGTGCATAACGTAGGCGTCACACAGGCGGGCGATCATGTCTCTGGCCGCCTCGGACTCACCGCCGGCGTAGATCACCGGCCGCGGCCGTCCCACCGGCTTGGGGGATAACACGGCGTCCTCCACCCGGTAGAACGTTCCCTCGAAGGAGAACGCCTCGTTCCGCCACATACCGTCCACTACGCTGAGCCATTCGGCGGTGCGGGCGTAGCGGGCGTCGTGCTGATCAAAGGCGACCCCGTACTGCCGCGCCTCCGTGGCCCACCAGGACGAGACCACGTTGAGTGACACGCGGCCATTGCTGATGTGGTCAATGTTGGCCGCTTGCTTGGCCAGCAGGGCGGGGGCATGGAAGGTCGGCCGCACCGCCACCATGAGCTCCAGCCGGTAGGTCACGCCCGCCAGCGCGGCGGCCGTGGTCCAGGCGTCCAGGGCCGGCCCTTCCGGACCCTTGATGTCGTTCAAATTCAGTTCGGCAATCAGGGTGAGGTCGAACCCGATGTCCTCGCTGCGGCGCGCCAACCGGCTGACGTAACGCCAGGTGGCCTCCATGCCCTCGTCCTCCACGTTCC
This sequence comes from Gemmatimonadales bacterium, assembly GCA_036393515.1. Classification (GTDB taxonomy): domain Bacteria; phylum Gemmatimonadota; class Gemmatimonadetes; order Gemmatimonadales; family GWC2-71-9; genus JACQHC01. Next base: position 29,442 of record DASWGV010000086.1, read on the forward strand.
GCAGCCAGCCGCCGAACACCGGGAGCCAGTAGCCGAACCGCATGTCAGGCCGCCTCCCGCTCGAGGTAGTCCACCAGGCGGGAAAACGGATCGAAGCCCACCACGCGTGGCGCGTCCGCCACGAAATTCGAGAGCGCGTTGATATCGTAGTAGTACCGGTGACCGTCGCGGGCATCAATCACGTACTCCACGCCTCCCACGTCGATGCTGGCCGCTCGCATGATGCGCTCGACGTCGCGCATCACGTCCAACGGCGGCATGTACCCTTCCACCTTCAACCCATGGTCAGGGGCATCCACCGGGCAGGCCGCGCGCGCCAGCTCCACGCCATTGACGGTCTGGCACACGTCAGCGGGACAGAGGTTGAAGGTGTCGCCGCCGGAGTAGACCCGGATGCCGTAGAGGTAATGGCCACCTAGCACCTCAACGCGGATGATCCCTTCACCCTCGGCCGGGATGAACTCCTGCACCAGGGCCGTGGAGTCGGGGCCCAGCTCCAGGGCGCCCGCCGCCGCCGCCGCCGCGAGCTCCGCGACGGTGGTGAACCGGCGCACGCCGGCACCGCTGCCTCCGATGTTGGGCTTCACCACCACGGGCAACCGCAGGCCCACCGCGGCATGCGCGGCCTGGCAGGGATCGTGAATGGTGCGGGCGCGGGGGAAAGGCAGGCCCAGGTTTCCCAGCAGCGAGAGCTGGGCCGTTTTGGAGATCTCCGTGCGATACGCCGCTGCTCCATTGATGACGCGAATACCGCGCCGTTCGAGGTGCTCTAGGAAATGCAGCGTGTAGAACACGGCGTTCCCGTGCCCACGCAGATAGGCCGAGGGACTCATGCGGTTGAAAACCAGCCGGTAGGGCGGCCGGCCGTTGCCCGGCTCGAATGCGTGCGTTGCGGCGTGGAGCCGAACGTACGGCATGCGGCGACGGTCCAGCTCGGCAAAGAGCGGCCGGAACCAGTCGGGGTGCTCGTAGTAGATCCCGAGCGGGCGTTCACTCGTCAGGGGCATCTGCATCCCTCCATGTCAAAACGAAACCGGCCGCGACTCCCTGGTGCGGGTCGCGGCCGGTGGCTTTGGGTAGCGGCGATCTCTAGGTGATCACAACCCTATGGGACCGATCCTCTCGTCCTGAGCGCACCCTGCCGTGGCCCGCTGCCCGCAACAACACATGGGCATGGCGCCGGTACAGGAGCAGGTCAGCGTCCGAGGACGATGCATGGGTACCCCTAGGCTAGAGCAGAGCGCGGGCGGCGTCAAGCTCGTCCATGGCGCAACCGGGAAGTATCATGGGACCATGCCTGAGCGGCTGCATGTTCTGGGTTTCGCCGGGAGCCTCCGGGCGGGATCGTTCAATCGGGCCCTGCTCCGCGCCGCCGTGCAGTTGGCGCCCGAGGTCATCGAGATCGAGATTTTCGACCTGGGGCCTCTTCCCCTCTACAACGGTGATCTCGAGGCGTCGGGATTCCCGGAGCCGGTCCGACATTTCCATGAGCGGATCAAGGCGGCGGATGCCCTGCTGATCGCCAGCACCGAGTACAATTTCTCCGTCTCAGGCGTTCTCAAGAACGCCATAGATTGGGCATCGCGCCCGCCGACCGCCTCGCCGCTTGCAGGCAAACCGGCGGCCCTCATGGGCGCATCCACCAGTCGCATGGGGACCGTTCGGTCGCAACTCCACCTGCGGCAGATTCTGGGCTCGACGGACACGCTGGTGCTCACCAGCCCCTACGTGCACGTCTCGCAACCGCGGGACAAGTTCGACGCCGACGGTCGATTGACGGACGAAGTGACGCGAAAGCAGGTGACGGCGTTGCTGGAGGAGGTCGTGGCGTGGACCAGACGACTTCAATGACCGGGGCCCCCGTCTAGCCATGCCGATCGTGACTCTCCTCATACTTCAGGCGCTCGTGCATCCGATCGGTCGCTTGTGCCGCGTCGCGCTTCTTTGCGGCCTTGAGGCTCTTCTGCCTGGTGCCCGGAGTCTGGACGCTGGGCAGCGACCAGAGGCGCTTGAGGTTCTGGCTCTTGCAGGATGGACACGCGGGCGTCACCTGGCCCCGCACCAGGATCTCGAATTCGTGGCCGCACGCCTGGCACGCGTACTCGTAGATCGGCATGATCACGCTCCGGTGAACAACGGTTCGGTGCAGGCAACATAACGACCCAGCGGTACGACGGGCCAGCACTTTGACTCCGGGCCGGCCCCCCAACGTCTCAGGTCGCCGTGCGGAACGCCCGATGCCGATCAGCCCAACCCGCACGGCGCCGTCATTCTGGACGGTCTTTCCGCCCGGCTCTACTTTGCGCTGGGACCCCGAAGTTTCCCAACCGGAGAGGACGCACCATGCGCGCATGCAGAACGCTGCTCCAGGTCACGGCGATTGCAGTGGTGGCGGTTCCCGCCGCCGCGCAGGACGCCAAGGAGCTGGTAGTCCGCCACGTGGAGCGGCACGCCGCCGCGTATGCGGCGACCGCACAACGCATCTGGGACCTGGCGGAAGTGGGGTATCAGGAGCGCGAGAGCTCCGGTCTGCTTCAGCGCCATCTCCGCGACGCGGAATTCAAGGTCGAGGCGGGTGTGGCCGGCATCCCCACGGCGTTCGTGGCCTCCTTCGGTTCGGGGAGGCCGGTCATCGCCATCCTCGCCGAGTTCGACGCGCTCCCAGGGATCACCCAGAGCCGGAGCCCGGAGCGCGATGCGGTCGCCGCCAAGCCGGCCGGCCACGCGTGCGGCCACCATCTGTTCGGTACCGGGTCCACGGCGGCGGCCCTGGCGGTGAAGGACTGGCTGGCCTCGTCTGGCCGCCCGGGCACCATCCGCGTGTACGGCACGCCGGCCGAGGAGGGCGGGTCGGGGAAAGTGTACATGGTACGCGGCGGCCTGTTCGATGACGTGGACGTGGTGCTCCACTGGCACGCCGACGATGAGAACTCGGCGGACGCATCCTCCTCGCTGGCCAACAAGAGCGCGAAGTTTCGCTTCCGGGGCGTGAGCGCGCACGCCGCGGCGGCGCCCGAGCGGGGGCGGTCGGCGTTGGACGGCGTCGAGGCCATGAACCACATGGTCAACATGATGCGCGAGCACGTGCCGGCCGCGTCGCGCATTCACTATGTGATCACCTCTGGCGGCTCGGCGCCCAACGTGGTGCCGGACTTCGCTGAGGTCTACTACTACGTACGCCATCCGGATCCGGAAATGGTCCGCGCCATCTTTGACCGGGTGGTGAAAGCCGCCGAGGGTGCGGCCCTGGGGACCGGCACCCAGGTGACGCACGAGGTCATCGGGGGTGTGTACAACCTGCTGCCCATCGTGGCGCTGGCGGAAACCATGCATGCCAACCTGTCCGCGCTGGGCGGAGTGGCGTACACCGCTGACGAGCGCCGGTTCGCGGACGTGCTGCGGCGCTCGCTGCCGGCGGATGTCCCGCCAATTGAGGCGGCGGCGCAGGTGAAGCCGCTGGAGGTGATCCTGGGCGCACGTCCCGGGGGCGGGTCCACCGACGTGGGGGACGTGAGCTGGGTGGTGCCCACGGTCGGGCTCCGCACGGCGACCTGGGTGCCGGGTACGGCGTCCCACTCCTGGCAGGCGATCGCGGCGGGGGGCACCACCATCGGAGAGAAAGGCATGCTGGTGGCGGCCAAGACCCTGGCCCGGTCGGCGGTGGACCTGTTTCTCAAACCCGATCTGGTCGCCCGGGCCCGCGCCGAGTTCGAGCAGCGACGCGGGCCCACCTACCGGTACGTTTCGCTGGTGGGGGACCGCGCCCCGCCGCTGGACTATCGGAATGCCCCGGGGAACAACTGAGAAGGGTGGGCGGAAGGACGAGCAGCCTCCGTGCTTCCACCACACCAACTCCTTCAGCGCGCCGTGTTGGCCAGGGCTCTCAAAGCGCCCGCCAGCGTCCGCGCCGTGGCCGGTTGGGCAGATCGCTGCACGTCGCCGTCGAGTTGCGTGGCCAGGTGGGTCAGGGCATCTCGTCGCCCTTGCCCGGAGAGCCGCTCGGCGCGGGCCAGTTCGGTCCGCGCGGCGGCGATGCGGTCCGTCGCCAGGCCGTTCGACCGCTCCAGCTGGTCCAGATAGGCCCGCGCCAACGGGAAGCTTGGCGGCCACACGATCTTGGGCTGTTCCTGGGCATTGAGGTAGTCGAACCGCACGGTCTTCGCCGCATCAATCTCGTTCTGCGAAATGAAGGCGCTCGGCGCCAGCTCGAAGATGTCCAGCCCGCGGGAGATCTCGGAGCTGATCATGTACCCATTGTACCAGTAGACGGACCACGATCCGGCACTCACCAGCTTGGTGGAATCCATGGGCCCGCGGTCGTGGTAGGCGATCTCGATGGGGCGCGCGGCATCGGTCCAGTCGAACACCGAGATGCCGCCCTGATACCAGCCCTGCACCATCACGTCCCGCCCGGGAATTGGCACCAGCGACCCATTGTGCGCCACGCAGTTCTCGAACACCGTCTGCGGGGCGGGCATCTTGTAATAGCTCCTGAAGGTCATCTGGTGGTTGCCCAGCGTGAAGATCGCGTTCGCTCCCCATTCGTACTTGTCCGTCACGCGGCAGCGAGGCTGCGAGCCGCCGCCCCACTCGTCGGTGAAGAGCATCTTCGAGCCATCGTTGTTGAAGGTGGCCGAGTGCCAGAAGGAGAAATTGGAGTCCGCCACGGCGCCGATCCGCTTGGGATTGGCCACATCGCTGATGTCCAGCAGCAGTCCGTACCCGCCGCACGCACCGCCGGCCAGGCCGATGGCCGGATACACCGTGATGTCATGGCACTGGGTGGGCCCGGTTCTCCGGCGGGCGGCGGCGGCCGCCGCGGCCACGGCGGGGTCCTCGCCCTCCGCGCGTCTCCTGGCGGCCTGTGCGATGGAGTCCGCGGCGAGCTCCGCGTGCCGGGGTGGTGCCACCAGGTCCTGGAAAATCCGCGGCGAGCTCACGATGCGGGCCTGCTCGGGATGGGCCAGCGGCACACGGATCACTTCGATGCGGAACAGCGCAGTATTGGGGTCCTCGTCCGGCGCCGCACCCGAGCACCCCGGCAGCTCGTTGGGGGACCGCACCGGGGCGGAACCGGAAACGTAGATGTACACGTTGGCGGCGTCGTTCGGGTCCGTCACCACCGTGTGGGTATGCGAGCCGCGACAGGTCTGCACGTTCGCCAGGTACTTCGGATTGGCGATGTCGGTAACGTCGAAGATGCGGATGCCGCGCAGCCGCTCATGGCTGACCGAGTCCGGCACGCCCTGCAAGCCACAGTCCAGGCGCCCGCTGGTGGACTCGCCCGATACGAACAAGAGGTTGCGATATACCGAGACGTCGCTCTGCGAGCCGGGGCAGACGTAGGCCACCTTGAGCGTGGGCCGTCTGGGGTTGGAGATGTCCCAAATCTGCGTGCCGCTGTAGTTGCCCTGGATGGCGTAGTTCCCGATGAACGCGAGGTCGGAATTGGTGAGCCTGCGATCGCCGGGCGTCGTCGGACTATAGAAGGCATCTGAGGGCCGCGTCCTGGCGACCACGCGGAGGTTCCAGATCGCCTCGGCCGCGTCCATCCACCCGGCCCGCAGGCCGACGCGGGGGTCGGGGCTGGGGGCCGTGGGGGACATGGCGGGCGCAGGTGCCGGGCCCGCCGCCGAGGAGGATGATCGAGCGCATGCCGCCGCGGATAGCACCCCCAGAGCGAGGGCGACGGACACGAGGGGGGCCGCGGTCCACGTGGCGCCACGGAATGGGAACAACGAGTCAGGTCTCACCGGGAGCTCCGTTGACGGGTTCATCACCGACTGCTTCCGCTCGAAGCCCGCGCCCCGAGCATGGTGTACATGCGGTCAATCTCACTGATTTGATCGGCGTTCACGTCGCTGGCGAATTTGAAGACGTCCTCATCCTGGGCGGCGCCGTGGGAGGCGAATAAGGTCTCCACCATGGTGATAGCCCCCTCATGGTGCTGGATCATGAACGTCAGAAACAGGCGGTCGAACTGTGGGCCGCGGGCCGAGTCCAGCCGCGCCATCTGGTCCGGAGTCAACATTCCCGGCATCAGCATCACGTGGTCCATGCCGGGCATGAGGTGGCCGCGAGGGTCCGCCTGGGGCACGGGTTCTCGCCGTTCTCGGAGCCAGCCCTGCATGAACGCGATTTCGTCTTGCTGCGCCACGACAATCCGCTCGCACAGGGCCCGGACCGCCGCGCTGGCGCCGTGGGTGGGCGCCCAGCCCGCCATCAGCACCGCCTGCGCGTGGTGGGCGATCATCCCGGATATGAAGTGCACGTCGGCGGCGCTATACGGCGGGCGGCCGCCGTCGGCGCGGGCCTGTGCGGCCGGTGAGAGGACGGGTCGTGGCGGGGCCGCCGGCTGGGGGGCACATGCTCCGGTGGCGGTGGCGGTGAGCACCGCCGCCGTGAGCAGGTTTCGCGATGCCTTTGTCATGCGGTTGGAGCCCTCACGCGCAACCTAGTTCGGAAAGCCGCCGCGCGGAATCCCCGGCACGATCTTCAGCGCGTTCTGGTAGTAGATCTTCTTCAACACCTCGTCGGGAAGCCCCATCCCGTACAGCTTCCAGAACGCGTGGTAGTCCCGGTAATAGTCGAAGTATTCATCGTCAGTCTCGAACACGCGCCAGTAGTAGGGATACTCGTCCGGTTGAAACGAGTCCTTGCCGAACAGCAGCCGGTCCTGATACTTGGTGAAGAACTCGCGGGCGGCCCGCGGCTGGCGGCCGAGGTCGTAGAGGACGGCGCCGACTTCGCTGTAGAGGTTCGGCAGGCGGTCGAACATCCTGCCCAGCCGCGCGAGGTCCTGGGCGTGCCAGCCCAGATGCGCCAACACCCAGATGGTGTTGGGGTGCCGGGCGAAGAGCCGGTCCCGCTCCTCCATCAGCTCCTCGAAGGACGGAAACCGTGACCGGTCCTGGTAGCGGCGATCGGGGAAGAGCGCCAGCTCCTGCCACCGCTCGTTGTGGTAGTCAATCGGCTGGAAGAACTCGGCCGGATCGGCCACGTGGATGAAGACGGGGATCCTGAGGCGCGCGGCCGTCTCCCAGACCGGGTCGAGCTCCGCGTCGTCCAACGTGAGGCGGGTACCATCGGTCTTTCGCGCGTACAGTCCAAAGCCCTTGCCGATCTCTCCCACGCCGACGGCGCCCGCCCTGACGTCGGCTTCCAGCTGGGCAGCGATCCTCGCGCCCGATCCCGGACCGACGTCGCGCAGGTTCAGGTTGGTGAACATCACGAAGCGGTTCCGGTACCGGCTGGCCCGCACGGCCTCGATCTGTTCGGTCAGCCCGCCCCGGCCGCTGACCACCATGACCTGAAGGTTCAAGGAGTCCATGGCCGCGCCCACCCGGTTGATAGCTTCTTCGGAGGTAAGCGCCGGAGGGTGGCCGTGGACGTCAACCGCCGGGAACCTGGCCCGCGGGACCGGGTGGGCGGGCACCACCAGCGTGGACCGCGGCTGGTACTCCAGAATGGTCGGCGGCGGGAACTCAGGTTGGCGTCCCTGGCCCGGGCGGGGGCGCAGCTGGCCCGCACCGCGCTCCTGGGCAAGGACCGACGTGCTGACGGTGAGTGTGAGCGCTACACAGACAGCAAACCAACGATGCATGGAGTGCTCCTGGTTTCGGGCTAGTCGTTGCCGCCGATTTCGACCAGGGCAACCCGATTCACCCCGCTGCAGGCCAGCACCAGGTTGCCGTCCGACGTCGCCATCATGTTCCGCACCACGCCGCCGCCCGACGGGATGGCCCAGGTCTGGAACGTTGCCGTCTGGGTGTCGAACCGCACCAGGGTGTTCGGCCGCACGCCGGATTCGCTGTACCAGATGACCGGTCCGACCGCCGCGATCCCGTACGGCCGGGACGCCGGCCCACCGGGAGACGGCCATTCCCGGACGGCGCCGGTCTTGGGGTCGAACCGGCCCAGGTAGCCGCGGGCATGGTCGGTGTACCACAGGACGTCATCCGGCGTAATGGCGATCCGCCGGGGGCGCGCCGCAGGGTCGGGCAGGGGGTAT
>DASWGV010000087.1:0-7063 GCA_036393515.1 Gemmatimonadales bacterium
ACATCGAACACGACCTCCGCCGTCCAACCGGTCCCGGTACGCTCGACCTTCAACCCGTGCCGGGTCACCGCTTTCACCTCCGGCTGCTGCTCGTGCCGCGAAGGATCAAAAGACTCCCCACGAATGGTGGCCGACACGTCAGGCCCGTCGGTGCCGCCGGTGGGCTCGCTTACCTCGGCCACCGCCGGTACAAAGCGGTCGAGATAGTACTGCTCCAACAGTGCCCGCAGGAAGGCGAGCAGCAGCTCGGCCTGGTCGGTTCCGGTGACGCGGATGGTTCTGGTCTCCGCGGGCGTCACGGCGCTGGCGCCCACCAACAGCTCCCGGACCACCGCTGTCGCGTCTTCCAAGACGCCGCGGAGGGTGGCCGCCTCCAGGTAGGCCCGTACGTCCGCCGTGTGCGGCAGCCAGCGATACGTCATGATTTCGCGCCGTTCCGCCAAGGAAGGGTACAACGTCCGGCACCGGGCGCCGCTAGAATCGGAGTGTGAACGTTCGCGTTGTGCTGCCACCCACCGAAGCCGACTGGCGTCGCGAGGCGCGGGTCCAGCTGTGGGCCGCGCTGGAGGCCGCGCGTTGTGCGGCCGAGCTGCTCATGCGGGTCGCGGGCGACCCCCACGAGCGGGAATTGGCCCACGCGGTGTCAGTCGCTCTCGCCCGCGCCGAGCTCGCCGCCCGGCGGGCCGGGGGATGGAGCACCTGGGTGGGGTGAGGCTGGGTGGTCGCGGCCCCAGGTGCTGCCGCCGAGATGCAGGCGCCGGCGCTCGAGCCCCGGCACGGGCGCGGAGACTGGGCCCGCGGCGACGTGGCGGGCCTCCCGCAGCGCCTGGGCCAGGCTCGCGGTCTTGGCGCTCGCGTTGTCGGCCCAATGGAGGACTTCGGCCTCCAGCGTCATGGGCCGGATAGGGCTGCCCAGCTCCAGGCGACCGTGATGAGACAGGATGAGGTGCAGCAGGAGGTCGCGCTCGGCGTCGGTGCACGGTGCCTCCCGTTCCGCCCGGATGCGCCGGTCCAGCAGGAGCGCGCCCAGCACCACGTGGCCCACCAGCGATCCCGCCTCGGTGTACTCAAAGGCCCCCCGCCAGGTGTAGCTCTCCAGTTTCCCGATGTCATGCAGCAACGCGCCGGCCACCACCAGATCGAGGTCCGCGCCGCAGGCCCGCCCGATGGTCCGCCCGATGGCCGCGACTTCCACTGTGTGCTTGAGCAAGCCACCGAGCTGGGCGTGGTGCCCGCGCACGGACGCCGGGCACTCGGCATAGCGGGCGCAGAACTCGTCGTCGCCGAAGCACAGCTCCACCACGCGTGCCAGGCGGGGCTTGGTGATCTGCCCGCGCCACTGGTTCAGGGTGTCCCAATAGCGGTCCACCGAGCCCACCGACGGCAACAGACTGTGAGGATCCACGGCCCCTTCCGGCAGCAGCCGCAAAGAGACGACCTTGAGCTGTTTGCGTTCCCGGTAGGGCACCACGTCGCCGATGACCTGCACAACGTGCCCCCGCCGGAGCCCGGCGACCTGCTCCTGCTGCTCCGGCCAGAACGGCGCGGTGGCGATCTCCCCGGTGCTGTTGCCCAGCGTGAGGATGGTGAAGGGTTGGCCGTCGTCGGTCGTGTGGGAGGTGGTGTCGAGGACGAGGACCGCTTCTTGTACGCGGGATCCCAGGGCGAGAGAGGGAATATCAAGAGGTACGGGCATGGGGTCTAACCTAGCGGCAGAGCGGCAGAGCGGTGGAGGGCACAGCGGCAGTCGGTGCACTACCGCCCTCGTCCTCTCAGGAGAGCAAAGATTCCACATTGTGCCGCTCTGCCGCTCTGCCCCCACCGTACCATCCCCCCGTCAACGCCTCCTCAACGTCGGCAATCCCTGGTCCATCTCCAGGGCCGGATGCGTTCCCGAGTCTCGACGAAGCTCCGGCAGCAAGTGGCGCACCGAATTCGCGTAGTACTCCAAGAGCGGTCGCTGTCCGGGCAGGATCACGTACGCGTCCCCCTCGGCGACCAGGAGCCGGCGCATGCCGAGCGTTCGGGCCGCCTGTGCCACGATGGCCTCGGCACCCCCTTCGACGCGCACCAGTTTTGCTCCCGTGGTCGTCAAGTGATCACAGTATCGTTCCAAGCGGTGGGTGAGATCGGGCCGGCGGACCAGGGATTGCCCGAACGACAGCAGCGCCGCAGCGGCGAGGGGAACCGGCGTCACGGGCATGATGGCAGCCAGCCGCCGCATGATCTCTTCCGCCACGCCGCTCAGCCGCTCCAGGCGCACGGACCGCTCCGCCTGAAGCGCTCCGGGATGGTCCGACACCCAGGCACGGAGTGAGAGAGGAGTTCCGAAATTGACCGCCACGCGGCCGTAGCGCTCCAGTCGGCCGGCCAGGAGGCGCACGGCGTTCACCGCCAGGTAGCGCGTCACACCCGCCGCCTGCCGCAGGCGGCCCGGCGCCGGCGCGTCCACCAGCTCGCGGATCAGGACCCGGTCCTCCAACACGCGATCGTAGTTGAGCGCCACGGGCACGAGCCAGATGTCGCGATCAAATGCGGGATCGAGCAACGTTCGGGCGATGTAGTCCAGCAGCCCCAGCTTGGGCGGCTGGAGTGCGCCGTCCCGTGAGAGTCCGCCCTCGAGGAAGATGCCCTGGGTGACGCCGTTACGGGTGATCTGCTGCACGTATCGCTCCAGCACCGTGTGGTAGAGCGGCTCCCGAAACCGGCGGCGCACGAAGTACGCACCGAACGACTTGAAGACATACTCCAGGGGCCACACCCGGGCCCATTCGCCCACCGCGTAGCTGATGCTCACGCCCCGCGCCAGCACGAATGCCACGACCACGTAGTCGGCGTTGGAGCGGTGATTCATGAGGTAGACCACCACGTCCCGCCGCGGCATGGCGTCCAGCGCCGGGCGATCCTGGTAGTCCGAGGTGACCCGATACAGCACGCGGAGGGCGGTGCGCGCCACGTTGTAACCCATCCGGTAGTATGACAACACGTCGAAGAACGGCACGATCTCGTCCACGTACCGTTCGACCCGGACCCGCACCTCCAGGGCGGGGAGATGGTGCAGGGCAGCGTGTCGCTCAATAGCCGATTGAATGACGGTGTCCTGAAGGAGCTGTTCACGCACCACCCGGCGGCTCACCAGCCGATACCGCTCCAGGCGAAGCTCGAACCGGCGGACGGTCCGGCGCGCGGCCGCGCGGAGCCGCTGCTTCACGGCGGTTCGCGCCAGCAGCCAGAGCCCGATTCCACCAGCTACCGCGAGTGCCACGGCCAGCGCGATCAAGGCCGCGCGTGCACCGGCGGATGGGATCAGACGGCCCCCGGCAGCGTCCCGGTCTGGTCGAACTGGTAGGCCATGGCCTTGAGGCGGGCGATGCGAGTGGCCATGGGCGGGTGCGTGCCCAGCAGGTCCGCGATCCGGCCATCCCTGGCGCTCGACCGCCGGCCCAGGGGGTCGGCGATGCACAGATGAGCGCTCCCGCGGTGAATCGTCTGGGTGGCATGGGCGGCGTCTTCAATGCGGCGGAGCGCCGTAGCGAGGGCGGCCGGATTGCGGGTGAACTGCGCCGCCGTGGCATCCGCCAGGAACTCTCGCTTCCGACTCACGGCCAGGGCGAGCACCCGCGAGACGATGGGCGCCAACACCACGCTGATCAGCCAGACGGCCAGGAGGATGCCTCCCAATCCGCCCTTCTTGCCCGAGCCCGACGACCGGACCCGGAGGCGGCTGTGGCGCCCGGTGCGGACCATGCCATCCGAAATGAGCGCCATGACGCCCACCAGGGCGGCGAGCAGCGTCATGAGCCGCACGTCGTAATTCCGGATGTGCGCCATCTCATGCGCGACCACACCCTGGAGCTCCTCGCGGCTCAGGGTGGTGAGCAGTCCCTCGGTGACCGCGATGTGCGCGTGCCGTTCATCGGTGCCGGTGGCGAACGCGTTGGGGTCTTGCTCCGGCACGATCCAGATGGAGGGGCGCGGCAGGCCGGACGCGATGGCCATTTCCTCGACCACGTTCACCAGCACCTGCTCCTGAGGCTTGGAGGGTTGAAGAACTTCCCAGGCCCCCGTGGCCCACAGCACGTCCTTCGGGCCGTTCCGCCATCCGTGCCAGGTCAGCCCTGAGCCGACCAACACGGCGGCGATGCCGATCCAGGGGAAGGTGTGGTGGTAGGCGCCGGGGGCGGCATCCGCGGTCATCAGGCCGAGTGCGAAGTCGCCGCCGAAGCCGATCCAGGCAAAGAAAAGGAGAAATCCAACGACCAGCAGGACCGAGCGGCGGCGGTTGCTCCGCTGCTGGACAAAGAGGTTGGCGTCGCTCACACCGCCGGTTTCTTGGACAGATCCACCTGGGGAACGGCGCGCTCGCGTTCCTCGCTGATCTCCCACAACTCCACCGGCTCTGCCCTGGCCCAGCCGGCGATGAGATTCCAGGGGAACTGGGCCTGGCGCACGTTGTAGGTGGTGGCGGTGTCGTTATAGAGCTGCCGGGCAAAGGTCACGCGGTTTTCGGTGCTGGTCAGCTCTTCCTGAAGCTGCCCGATGTTCGCGGTCGCCTTCAATTGCGGGTACCGCTCGACCACCACGTTGAGCCGGGAGAGCGCACCCGACAGCTGGGCCTCGGCGGCAGCGAGCTTCTTGACGCCGGCCGTGGGCAATGTGTCCGTCTGGATCTTCACCGCCTGGTTACGGGCCTGGATAACCGCCTCCAGCGTTTCCCGCTCGAAGTCCATGGCTCCCTTGACGGCATTCACCAGGTTGGGAATCAGATCATGGCGGCGTTTCAGCTGCACGTCGATCTGCTTCCAGGCATTGAGCGTGTCGCCCTTGAGCTGGATCAGGCCGTTGTAGGCCGTGATGGCCCAGACAACGGCGACCACGATCAGGAGGAGGAAGATCCACGTCACGATGAGGCTCCTAGGACGGGGGAGACGCGGCTACCAGACGGCCACTCCCGCTATCGCTGGTACGCCGAGGCGGCCAGCGGCGCCGCGTGGTGGGCCGTGGTCAGGGCGTCCCGTTCCGCCACCAGGCGGGCTACGGTGAGGCGCACGGCTTCGGCGATGGCGTCCGGTTCCAACCCGTGCCGGGCGAGCGCGTGGTCCTCCTGGACCAGCAGCTCGATTCCCCGGCCCACCTGCACCCGATGCCAGAGGCCGGTGCCGGCCGTGGGGGCGGCTTCCGCCGACGAGGCGGCGAGCCAGGTGTGAAGGGCCCGGCCGGCGCGTCCGCGGGGAGTGACGTCCTGGCCCAGCAGGGGCAGACGGGATGGTGTGGGCAGGCCGGGGCCGAGGGCCGCGGCCACCCGGCGTTCCAGGATGTCTCCGGTTTGCTCCGTGAGCTCCCGGCCAATGGCCGTGAGTGTGGCGCCTTCCATTTGGCGCAGCTTGATGGTCAAGACCTGGAGCAGATGCCGGTAGGAATAGATCGCCGCCGTGCCGCGCCCATCCGGCGGCGCCACCAGGCCACGGGTCACGTAGAAGCGGATGGTGCGCTCATTGGGCCGCGGCTGCGCCGCCGCGTTGATGGGCCGCACGCCGGAGGAGGCGAGAATGGCCGCGGTGACGGTGGCCAGGTCGCGCAGGCTCCACGGCGCCAGGCCACGGTACTCGCGCAGCGTCCCCAGGGCGTCGGGGGCGACCGGATCGGGAACCGGGCTCACCCCAGCCGCCGGCGCTCGTCCGCCACCAGCGCGGCCAACGCGCGGTCCACCTGCGCCAGCTCGAAGGGCTTGGGCAAGGTAGGGAGCCGGTGCAACTCGAGCCATTCCTTGTCGCCGGGGTCCTCCAGGTCGCCCGACATGATCACCACCCGCCGGCCCAGGGCGGGCCATTGCGCGGCGATGGCGTGATACACCGTGCGGCCGCTCATGCCGGGAAGGCGAAGGTCCAGGAACACCGCCTCAGCCTCGATGCCCGCTAGGAGGTCGAGCGCCTCCTCGCCGGTCGCCGCCTCGAACACGCGGTGCCCGGCTCGGGCCAGCCAGCGCTGGAGGGCGCGCCGCACGGCGCGTTCGTCGTCCACGATCAGGATGGTGTAGGTCCGGTTCACGAGGCCTCCGCCAGGACGCCGGCCTGAGGCGCGAAGTAGCGCCGTCGCACCAGCCGCAGCACCTCATCCGGCCCGAGCGTCACCCGCGCCTCTCCCGGCGTGAGCCCCAGCACTTCCTTCATGTTCATGGTCAGGGATCGGGCCTGCGCATAGCCCAGCCTGGTGGCCACATCTTCCACGTTGTAGCCGGGGTCCTGCAAGAGCCGGTGAGCGTACACCACCCGCAGGGCCATAAGCGTGGTGCTGGGCGGGGGCAACTTGGCCCGGGCGAACCAGCGCACGCAGGTGCGGCGGTCCATCCGCGCCCGGTCGGCCAGTGCCTTGACCGACTGCACCTCGACCGGTTCGCGCAGCACGGTCTCGATGGCCCAGCGGAGGTCCCCGGGGCATCCCGAGAGCAGATCACCGATCGCGTCAATCAGCCGGCGGGACACGGCGTGAGCGGCCTCGGCCACCAGGGTGTCGGCCAGCCGGTTGGGGTGATCGTCGTGCTGCTCCACCAGGACGCGCCGGATGCCGCTCCGGCCCAGCTGGAGAAACACCGGCGCCATCTCGGGCGTGACCGCCGTGTAGAGGATCAGCGGCAGCGACGGGAACAGTTTGTACAAGCGTTCGATGCCCTGGGCGCGGGGCTGGCCCTCCAGGAGCGCGTCCACCACCGCCAGCTCGACCGGACGGCGCAGCACGGCTGCCACCGCCTCCTCCCAGGTCCGGACCGGGAGGAAACGGAACCGGTGCCCCACCGCGCGTTGCAGGCGGAGCACCATTGGAGGCCGAACGGCGGCTAAAACCAGCACAAATGTCCCAAAAATACCCTTGAGTGTCCCAAAAACGCCCTAACGCCAACGCCGGGAGGGCCCCAGCTTGGGGCGTACGCCGAACCAGACCCACCATCTCAGCATCAACGGAGGAAGCCATGTCCCGTCGAGCCCGCGCCACCCTGTTCGCTCTGCTCGTGTCCGTTGCCCTCGGTGCCAGCGCATGTGCCGACGTGACCGGTCCGCGGGCCGACTGC
>DASWGV010000088.1:0-108205 GCA_036393515.1 Gemmatimonadales bacterium
CGCGCATGGGCGCGAGCGCGGCCGCCATGTTGTCCGCCAGAACCCGCTTACAGTCCAGGCACCCCCACCCCGCGGTGCGACACTTGTGGGCCACCTCCTCAACCGTCGCAGGCGGCGAGAAATGTTTGTGGAGCGCGTAGATGTTGCAGATTTCGGGCGTGCCGGGATCGTTCTTGGTGACGCGAGCGGGGTCCGTCACCGCCGGCCGGAGCCGCTTCCAGATCATATCGGGCTCATCCAGCAGGCCGATGGTGTTGCCCAGACTCTTCGACATCTTGGCCTGCCCGTCCAGACCAACGATCCGCCTGGCTTCTCCCACCATCGCCCGCGGTTCGGGGAAGAACCCCTGGCCATAGCGAGCGTTCCATTTCCGGGCGATCTCGCGCATCAACTCGACGTGCTGCACCTGGTCATCGCCCACCGGCACCAGATCGGCTTTGTAGATCAGCACGTCGGCCGCCTGGAGCACAGGGTAGTTCATCAGTCCGGCCAGCACGCTTTCTTGGCGCTGCGACTTGTCCTTAAATTGGGTCATCCGCTCGAGCTCGCCGACGGGTGTCACCGCCATGAACACCCAGGCCAGCTCGGTGTGCTCCGGCACGTGTGACTGCACGAACAGCACCGTGCGCTCCGGATCGATCCCCGCGGCCAGGAGGCCGGTGGCCATGTCCAGCGTGCGCGTCTCCAGCAGGGACGCGTCGTATTCCTGGGTGATGGCGTGATAATCCACGATGCAAATGAAGCACTGGTGCTGGTCCTGAAGCGCCACCCAGCGCTGCACGGCACCCAGATAGTTTCCGATGTGGAGTTCGCCGGAGGGTTGAATCCCGGAAAAGACACGGGGCATCGGTCCAAGGTATGAATGCCCCGGAGGGGCCGCAAGATGCTAGCACACCGTGACTTAGTGCGCGTGGCCACGTTGGCGGCCCGGCGCGCCGCCGAGCATATCCGGGCGGCTGCCGGCAGCCTGGGACCTCAGCGCTGGGACCAGAAGGCGCCTCGCGACTTCGTGAGCGAGGTTGACCGTGGGGCCGAACGGTTGATCCGGGAAGCTCTGCTGTCGGCCTATCCCGATTCCCTCATCATGGGCGAAGAGCTTTCCCCAGATGCTGCCCCCCCCGCCGGCGCTTCCCCGCTACTCTGGATCGTCGACCCACTCGACGGCACCGCGAACTTCCTGCACCGCTACCCCTGGTATGCCGTCAGCATTGCGGCGGTCCGGGACGGGAGCCTGGAGGTGGGCGTGGTGCTCGACATTCCACGAGACATCCTTTACACCGCAGCGGCGGGGGACGGCGCGTGGGCGGCCGGCCAGCGCCTCGCCGTCTCAACCATCGCGGACCCCTCATTCTCCCTGATCGGCACGGGGTTTCCCTTCCGCACACCTGAATTGCTGCCGCGTTATCTGCGCCACTTCTGCGGAATCAGCGGCCAAGTCAGCGGTATCCGGCGCGCCGGCTCGGCGTCGCTCGACCTGGTAGACGTAGCGCTGGGGCGATTCGACGGCTTCTGGGAGTTGTCGCTCGCCCCGTGGGACATTGCCGCGGGCACGCTGATCGTGCGTGAGGCTGGTGGAGTCGTGACCGACCTGGCAGAGTCTCCAGAGGTGCTGCGACACGGCTCCATCGTGGCGGGAAATCCGGCCATGCACCGCTGGCTGATCGGGATACTCGGCCAGTGATGGCGCCCCCAGACGTCGCCCGCCGCCGGCCTTCAATCGCCCGGCTTCGCCTCCTATGGATTCGTACTCCCCAACGTTGAGGACCCCGGATGACGCAGATCGTCGAATGCATTCCCAACTTTAGCGAAGGCCGCGACGACCACGTCCTCGGCGTTCTGCGCGACACCGTTGCGTCGGTGCCGGGGGTCCGGCTGCTCAACGTCCAGTCCGACCCCGCGCACAACCGTTCGGTCTTCACCTTCATCGGCGCCCCCGCCGCGGTGAGCGAGGCCGCGTTCCGCGCGGTTCGCGCCGCGGCCGAACGCATCGACCTGACGCACCATCGGGGCGAGCATCCCCGCATGGGCGCCACGGATGTGGTGCCCTTTGTTCCGGTTGAGGACGTGACCATGGAGGCCTGCGTGGCCCTGGCCCGCGTCCTGGGCGAGCGCGTCGGCAAGGAGCTCGGCATTCCCGTGTTTCTCTATGCCCGCGCCGCCACCAGGCCGGACCGGGAGAGCCTGCCGAAGATCCGGAAGGGAGAGTTCGAGGGACTGCGGGAGAAGGTCGGCACCGATCCGGACCGAACGCCCGATTTCGGGCCGAGCCGGATTCACCCGACGGCGGGCTGCACCGCGATCGGCGCCCGCCCGTTTCTCGTGGCGTACAACATCTACCTCGACACCCCCGATGTCACCGTGGCCGAGGCCATTGCAAAGGAGATTCGCACCTCCAGTGGGGGCCTCCCGGCGGTGCAGGCCAGGGGGTTTGAGGTTGGGGGACGGGCCCAGGTCTCCATGAACCTGTTGGATATTGACGTCACGTCACCTGCCACCGTATTCGCGACCGTCAGCCAAAAGGCCGACGCTCGCGGCGTGAACCTGTGGAAGAGTGAGATCGTCGGCTTGATCCCGGAGCGGGCCATCCTCGGCGCCGGAGCCCAGTATCTCAAGCTCGATGGGCCGGTGGATGCCTCGCTTCTCGAGCCCCGCATCCGTCAGGCCCTGGGGCCGACCCTGGATGGCTGGATTGATGACCTGGCGAGCGGGGCGCCAACGCCGGGCGGCGGGAGTGCGGCGGCCCTGGCGGGTGCCCTGGCAGCGGCCTTGGTGGCTATGGTAGGACGGTTGACCACGTCCAGGAAGGCGTACGCCACGGTGGCAAACGAGTTCACCACCCTCACCGCCGAGGCTGACCGATTACGGGCCGTCTTCCGGCCGTTGGTGGACCGGGATGCGGCCGCCTACGAGGCCGTCATGGCGGCCTACAAGCTCCCCAAGGGAACTGCGGAGGAGCTGCGACGCAGGCAGGAGGCGATCGATCGGGCGCTGCTGAATGCCGCGGCGGTGCCGCTGGAAACCGCCCGGGCGGCGGCGGCCTTGCTCCCACTCGCCCGCCGCGCCGCGGAGGCCGGAAACAAGAACTCCGTGTGCGACGCGGGGGTCGCCGCGCTGCTGGCCGAGGGGGCGCTACGGGGAGCGGTCTACAACGTGGAGGTCAACGTCCGGAGTCTGAGCCACCCGGAGCTGGGCGCCACGCTGTCGAAGGAGGCTCGCGACCTTGACGCGCACGGGGCGACCGAAGCCGGACGAGCGGCGAAGGCGGTGGGTGCCGGGCTGAAAGCCGCGCCGTGAACCTACGCCGCGCTGGGGACCGGGACCGCGGTGAGCAGGCGTGGCCCACCCGGATCGATCACCACCGTGTGCTCGAAGTGAGCCGAGAGACTGCCGTCCGCGGTGACCACGGTCCATTTGTCGCCCAACGTCCGGATGTCTGCCCGGCCAATGTTGATCATGGGCTCGATGGCGAGCGTCATGCCCTTGACCAGCCGCGGCCCGCGTTTGGGCTTGCCGTAGTTCGGCACCTGGGGCTCTTCGTGGAAGCTGCTCCCGATCCCATGACCCACCAGCTCCCGTACCACGCTGTACCCCGCCCCCTCCGCTACCGACTGGACCGCGAACCCGATGTCGCCGATGTGGTTGCCCAGCGCGGCGGCGGCGATGCCCGCCTCGAGGGCCTCCTGGGTGACGCGAAGCAACCGCGCCGTCCCATCGGCCACCTGGCCCACCGGAACCGTGAGGGCCGCATCGGCGTGCAACCCGTCGAGGTGGACTCCGCAGTCAATGCTCACGATGTCCCCGACCTCCAGCACCCGCCGGGCGGAGGGGATCCCGTGGACGATCTCATCGTTGATTGAGGTGCAGAGCGACTTGGGGAACCCGTAGAGACCCTTGAACGACGGTCGCGCGCCAGGGTGCGACCGGATGAACTCTTCGGCCACCTGGTCCAGCGCCTCCGTCGACGCCCCCGGCCGCGCGTGCGACGCGACCAGCTGCAGCGTCTCGGCCACGATCCGACCGGCCGCCGCCATGGTTTCGATCTCCCGCTCGGATTTGATCGTGATCATGCGTCGAGTCCCGTGCGCACTCGCTCGGCAATCTCCGGAATGGATCCCACTGCGTCGATCTCCACGAGAATACCCCGCCCGCGGTAAAAGTCCACCAGGGGTTGGGTTTGCTCGCGGTAGACGGCCAGGCGTTGTCGCAACGCCTCGACGTTATCGTCCGTGCGGCCAATCTGGCTGGCCCGCCCGATGATGCGACGGCGCAGCTCGTCGTCGGGTACCTCAAACAGCAGCACCGCATCCACCGCGCCACCTTTTTCCTTCAGGAGCGCGTCCACCGCCTCGGCCTGCGCCACCGTGCGGGGGAATCCGTCCATGATCACCCCGCCGGCAGCCGCCGGTGACCCCAGCACCTCTCGCAGCAGACCGATGATCACGTCGTCAGGGACCAGCAGGCCCTGGTCCATGTACGACCGCGCCCGCCGGCCCAGCGACGTTCCTTTGCCCACCGCATCGCGCAGCAGGTCGCCCGTGGAGACCCGCACCACGCCCGCCCGCTCCGCCAGAAGCTCGCCCTGCGTGCCCTTGCCGGAGCCCGGTGGACCGAGGAGGATGATGTTCATGAGAGGGAGGGACGGACACAGAGGCGAACGGAGGCGGACGCGCGCACGGACCTTCGGTGTCCGTTCCCCGGTCCGTCTGGTCCGTCTCTGTACGTCTCCGATTACATGTATCTCCGCCGGCCCCGAAACCGCACCCGCCCCTGTTTCATGAAATCATCGTAGTGCCGCAGGTGCAGGTGTTGCTGGACCTGAATGACCGTGTCCAGCGCCACACCCACCACGATCAGGAGCGCCGTGCCGCCGAAGTAGAACGGGACATTGAACTGGTCATAAATGAAGAACGGTAAGAGCGCGACGGTGGTGAGAAAGAGCGAGCCGGGCAGGGTCACGCGGCTCAGCACGTCATCAATGTAGTCCGCCGTGGCCGCGCCGGGTTTCACGCCCGGGATGAACCCGCCTTGTTTCTTGAGGTTCTCCGCCAGGTCCACCGGGTTAAAGATGATGGAGGTATAGAAATACGTGAAGAAGATGATCAGCAGCGCGTAGCTGATGTAGTACGGCGCGGTCTGGGGAGCGAAGGTATCGGCCAGGGATCGGAGCCAGGGGACGTTGCTGAACGTCGCCAGCGTCCCCGGGACAATGATGATGGACTGGGCGAAGATGATCGGCATCACGCCGGCCGAGTTGATCCGGATGGGAATGAAGGTCTTCTGCCCCTCCCGAATCCGGCCCCGGCCCATGACCTTGCGGGGGATCTGGATGGGGATGCGCCGCGCGGCCACCGTGATCGCGATGACCCCGGCGATCACCGACACCATCACCACCAGCAACACCACCAGCCCCACCACGCTGAGCACGTTGGTCCGCAGGAACTCAATGGTCTGAAGGAAGCCCGGCCACATTCCTTCCATGATGGAGAAGAAGATCAGCAGGCTCATGCCGTTGCCGATCCCCCGCTCGGTGATTTGCTCGCCGAGCCACATGACGAACACCGCGCCGGTCGTGAGCATGATGGTGGTGATCACCCGGAATCCCCACCCGGGATTCACCACCGCGCCCTGCAGCGATTCCGTGAACAGGGCGAAGGCCCAAGCCTGAAACCCGGCCAGCACGATGGTGGTGTAGCGGGTCCACTGGGTGATCTTTTTCCGGCCTTCCTCTTCCTTTTGCAGCTTGTCCACCAGCGGGAAGACCGCCCCCGCCAGCTGGAACATGATCGAGGCCGAGATGTACGGCATGATGCCGAGCGCCAGCACGGTGGCCCGGGAGAATCCGCCGCCCACGAACATGTCATAAACGCCGAACAGCGTCTGGGCGCCCTGATTACGCACGAAGTCGGAGAGGACCTGGACGTTGACCCCCGGCGTGGCGATATGCGCCCCCGCGCGATAGATGGCCAGGACCAACAGCGTGAAGAGGATCTTCTCTTTGAGCTCGGGAACGGCAAACAGATTCGGAATGCGGGGAGCCGTCATCTTCTACGCCTCGAGTCGTCCGCCCGCCTGCTCGATCTTGGCCCGTGCCGCGCCCGAGGCGGCGCAGTCCCGCACCACGTACGGCCGCGCGGCGTCCCCGACCGCCAGGATCTTCACCGGCCGGTCCGGTCGCGACACCAGCCCGGCCGCCACCAGGGTCGTGGGCGTGACCTCCTCACCGGGCAGGGTCGCCAGGTCCTTCAGGTTCACCACCTGAGCGCGCACCTTGAACGGATTGGTGAAGCCTCGCTTCGGCAGCCGGCGCACCAGCGGCATTTGCCCGCCCTCGAAGCCGGGCCGCACATTGCCGCTCTTGCGCGCGCGCTGGCCCTTGTGCCCGCGGCCGGCCGTCTTTCCCGTCCCCGACCCTGGCCCCCGGCCCTTCCGCTTGGTTTCGGCCGTGGCGCCCCTCGACGGTCGCAAATTGTGCAGGCCGATCACCGGAGTCTCCGCCATCACTTCTCCTCAGGTCTCACGCGCACCAAATGAGCGACCTTCACCAGCATCCCCCGCACCGAGGGCGTGTCCGGCACCACGATTTCCGCCTGGTGGTGTCGCAGTCCCAGCGCCACAAGCGTCCGCCGATAGGTGAACGCGTGCCCGATCCCGGAGCGCACCTGCTTCACCCGCAGCCTGCCGCTCTGCGGCTCCGCCGCCGCGGCCTCGGGTTCCTTGGTCTTCGGGCGCCGGCGCGGCGCAGCCGGTGTCTCCACCCTCTCCGCCTTGCCAGCCTTTGGAGCCCGTCCCGCGGTCTTCTTGTCAGGCATGCGCCGACGCCTGGCGCGACCGGTAGCCAAGCGTGGCCACGTCCACCCCACGTTCCCGCGCCGCCTGTTCTGCCGTCACCAGGTGCGTGAGCGCGTCAATGGTTGCCCAGACCATGTTGTGGGGGTTCGCGGACCCCAGTGACTTGGTCAGAATGTCCGTGATCCCGGCGCACACCAGCACCGCCCGCACCGGTCCGCCCGCGATGATGCCCGTGCCGGACGCCGCGGGCTTGAGCAACACCCGCCCGGCGCCGTGCCCACCGATGATCTCGTGGGGGATGGTAGTGCCTTCCCGTGGCACCCGCGCCATGGCCCGCCGGGCCGCGTCGACCGCCTTGCGCACGGCGTCCGACACTTCGTTGGCCTTGCCCGTCGCCACGCCCACGCGCCCATTCCCGTCTCCCACGGCCACCAGGGCGCTGAACGAAAACCGGCGTCCGCCCTTCACCACCTTGGCCACGCGATTGATCGAGACCACGTTTTCGACCAGGTCCGATTCCCTCTCCCGCTCCCGTTCGCGCCCCCGCCCGCGGCGCGGTCCCCGCTCCGATTGCTCTGCCATGGTATTAGAACTCCAGTCCCCCTTCGCGCGCTCCGTCCGCCACGGCCTTCACCCGTCCGTGATAGCGGTAGCCGCCACGGTCGAAAACGACCCGCGTGATTCCGTGTTCGCGCGCGGCCGCCGCGAGGCGTTTGCCCACGGCCCGCGCGGTTCCGACTTTCCCGGCCTTCTCCGTGGCCAGATCCTTCACCAGATCGCTCGCGGCGGCGAGGGTGCGTCCCGCATCGTCGTCCACCAGCTGCGCGTACACGTGCTTCAGCGAGCGAAACACCACCAGGCGCGGACGAGCCGCCGTCCCGCTCACCCGCTTGCGTACCCGCAGATGCCGGCGATAGCGCCGTTCGGGGCGGGTCTTGGGTGCGTGAATCGGCCTCATGCCTTGGCCCCCGTCTTGCCCGCCTTCCGCCGCACGTGCTCGCCCACGTAGCGAATCCCCTTGCCCTTATAAGGCTCAGGCGGGCGGATCTTGCGCAGATCGGCCGCGACCTGGCCCACCAGCTCCTTGTCGATACCGTCCACCTTGACCACCGTGTTGTTCTCCACCGTCAGCTTGATGCCGTTCGGCGCCCGATATTCCACTGGGTGGGAAAAGCCCAAGGACAGCCGCAAACCTCCCGACACCGGCTCGGCCTTATATCCCACGCCCTGGATCTCGAGCGACTTGCTGTACCCCTTAGTGACCCCGTCCACCATGTTCCGGATCAGGGCCCGTGTCAGCCCGTGCAGCGCCCGATGGCGCGGCTCGTCCGACGGCCGCGTCACCGCCACCCGGGGACCGTCCACCGTGATCGCCATCTCGGGATGCAGGGATCGCTGGAGCTCGCCCTTGGGGCCTTTCACCGACACCAGGGTGCCCGCCACCGCCACGGAGACGCCCGCCGGGAGGGGCACCGGACGCTTGCCGACTCGCGACATGATTGCCTCGCCCTACCAGACCACGGCCAACAGCTCGCCGCCCAGCCGTTGCCGCCGAGCGTCTCGGTCGGACATGACGCCCTGCGGCGTCGACAGGATGGCCATCCCGAGTCCGTTCTTCACCCGGGGGATCTCACGCACCCGCACGTACCTCCGGAGCCCCGGCTTCGATATTCGTTGCAGCTCACGAATCACCGGCGCGTCGCCCAGGTACTTCAAGTAGACGCGCAACAACCCGTGCCGGCCGTCGTCCAGTACCTTGAAGTCCTGCACGTAGTGGTTGTCCCGCAAGAGCCGCACGATCTCCACCTTGAGCTTCGAGACCGGCATGTCGACTCTCCGGTGCCCGGCGAGACAGGCGTTCCGGAGACGAGTCAGCATGTCGGCGACCGGATCAGTCATCGCCATAGCGTTCTTTACGATCCTTTCACCAGCTGGCCTTGCGCACGCCGGGGATCTCCCCCCGGAGCGCGAGCTCGCGGAAGCAGATGCGGCACAATCCAAACCTGCGCAGGAACGCCCGCGACCGCCCGCACCGCTGGCAACGGTTGTACTTGCGGACTGCGAACTTCGGCGTCCGCTTGGACTTCTCGACCAGGGACTTCTTCGCCATGCGTGCTCCTAGCCCACCGCGACCGGCGTTTGCCCGCGAAACGGCATGCCGAGCTCTCGCAGCAGCGCCATCGCGAGATCGTCGCGCCCCGCGGACGTGACCAGCGTGATGTCCATGCCGTGGATCTTTTCCACCTTATCGTAATCAATCTCGGGAAACACCATTTGCTCCTTCAGCCCGATTGAATAACTCCCGCGGCCGTCGAACGACTGGGGGGGCAACCCTCGGAAATCCCGCACCCGAGGCACCACCACGTTGATGAACCGGTCCAGGAACTCCCACATGCGCGCCCCCCGCAGCGTCACCGCGGCACCAATGGCCATGCCTTGCCGCAGGGAGAAGTTGGCGATCGCCTTCTTGGCCCGTGTCACCACGGGGCGCTGTCCGGTGATGGCACCCAGCTCTTCCACGATCGCGTCCAGCAGCTTGGGCGTCTTGGGCGCCTCACCGACGCCGACGTTCAGAACGACCTTCACCAACCGGGGCACCTGGTGCGGGTTGGTGAGCCCGAACTCCTGCATCAGCCTGGCCCGCACGGTCCGCTCGTAGTGGAGGCGGAGCCGGGGCGGCGGTCCCGGAATCTCGGGAGTCGTGTCGGCGGGGGCCGCCTTGGGCGCTTCGCCCTTCCCTTTGGCCTTGCCCTTGGTCTTGGTCTCCGCCATGGCTATCGGGTCCTCGGAATCGGCTGTCCGGACTTCCGGCTGATCCGCTCCACCGTGCCGTCCTTGTCTTTCTGTCGCCGCACCCGCGTCGGCTCGCCCGACTTCGGATCCAGCAACATCACCTTCGACGCATGGATCGGCGCCGGAAAGGAGATAATGCCGCCCTCCACTTCCGGCGTGGCCCGCTTGTGCTTCTTGACCACGTTGATGCCGTCCACCACCACCCGACCGTGATCCGGGAGCACCCGCAGCACTTTGCCTTCCTTCCCCTTGAACGCTCCGGACATCACCCGCACCCGGTCACCTTTGGTCACGTGCAACTTCACCCGCGTGGAGCGCTCCACCCGCCGGCGGCTCTTGCGATACACCAGGGGCTTCACGTCAGATAACCTCCGGCGCGAGCGAAACGATCTTCATGAACTTCTTCTCCCGTAACTCCCGCCCCACCGGACCGAAGATGCGGGTGGCACGCGGTTCGCCCTGATCCGTGATCAGCACGGCGGCGTTTTCGTCGAACCGGATGTAGCTGCCGTCCTTGCGTCGGGTCTCCTTAGCGGTCCGCACCACCACGGCCTTGGCCACCTCGCCCTTCTTGATCTGGCCGGTCGGGAGGGCGTCCTTGATGGCCACCACGACCACGTCGCCCAGGCCGGCGTAGCGTCGCTTGCTCCCGCCCAGCACACGGATCACCAGCGCTTTCCGCGCTCCCGAGTTGTCGGCGATCTTGAGAATGGATTCCTGTTGGACCACGTCGCCCCCTACTTCGCCCGCTCCACAATCGCCACCACGCGCCAGCGCTTGGTCCGCGACAAGGGTCGCGTCTCCGCCAGGCGCACGGTATCGCCCTCGCGCGCTCCCTGCTCGTCGTGCGCGGCCACGCGCTTGGTGCGGGTGACCTGCTTGCCATACAGCCGGTGGGCAAAGCGCCGGGACAACTGCACGATCACCGTCTTGGCCGCCTTGGCGCTCACCACCAACCCGACGCGCGTCTTGCGCCGGCCGCGGATCGTCGGTGCGGTCATGTCCCGGCCCTCTCCCGAAGAATCGTCCGGATGCGCGCGATGTTGCGACGGATGATCCGATGTTGGATCGGCGAGTCCACCGCCTCCGTCGCGGTCCGGAACCCCAGCCGGAAGCGGGCCTCTTCCAGCCGCGCCAGCTCGCCCTTGAGCTCGTCCGTCTCCACCTCGCGCAACTGGCCGCCGCGGAGCGGCTTGTTCTCAGCGTCCTTCAGTGCCATCGCTCACTCGCCCTCTCGGATCACGAACTTGGTGCGGAGCGGCAGCTTGGCCGAGGCCAGCGCCAGGGAGACGCGCGCCAACTCCACCGGCACGCCCTCCAGCTCGAACAGGATGCGGCCCGGCTTCACCACGGCCACCCAACCCTCCGGATTGCCCTTCCCCTTCCCCATCCGGGTTTCGGCCGGTTTCTTGGTGATCGGCTTGTCCGGGAAGATCCGGATCCACACCTTGCCGCCCCGTTTCATTTCCCGGGTCAACGCCACCCGCGCCGCTTCGATCTGCCGGCTGGAGATCCAGCCGGGCTCCACCGCCATCAGCCCAAAATGCCCAAACGCCACGGTGTTGCCGCGGGTCGCGTGGCCGCGCGTGCGGCCTTTCATCATCTTGCGGTACTTGACCCGCTTGGGCGCGAGCATGCGTCAGGCCCCCGTACTGTAGGTGCGGCCCCGGCGATCTTCTACCACCTCACCCTTGAAGATCCACACCTTCACACCAATGGTGCCGTACGTGGTTTTCGCGGTGCTGGTCCCGTAGTCCACGTCGGCGCGCAGGGTGTGCAACGGCACTCGACCCTCGTGATAGCCCTCCGTCCGGGCGATCTCCGCGCCGCCCAGCCGACCCGCGCACTTGATCTTGATGCCCTGTGCCCCCATCCGCATCGAGCTCTGCACCGCCCGTTTCATGGCCCGCCGGAACGAGACGCGCTGGGTCAGCTGATGGCTGACGCTATCCGACACCAGCTGCGCGTCCAGCTCGGGACGCTTGATCTCCTCGACGTTGATGCCCACTTCCTTGCCGGTGAGCTGGGCCAGCTCATCCCGCAGCTTGTCCACCTCCGCCCCTCGCTTGCCGATCACCACGCCCGGCCGCCCGGTGTAGACCGTGACGGTGACCTTGCCGGGCCGCCGCTCCACGTGCACGTCCGAGATGGCCGCGTGCGCCAGCCGGGTGCGAAGGTACTTCCGGATCAGCTCGTCCTCTTTCAGCAGGTCCGCCATGTCGCGTCGCGCGAACCATCGCGACCGCCACGGCTTCACCACGCCGAGCCGGAAGCCGTAGGGATGTGTCTTCTGACCCACTAGGACTCCTCCTTCTGGCCCAGCCGGATCTCCACCGTGCTGGTGCGCTTCCGAATCGGCGTCGCCCGCCCCAGGGCCGCCGCCGTGAATCGCTTCAATGCCGTCCCTTCGTTCACCACAGCGTAGGTCACGTACAGCCGGTCCACGTCGAACGCGGCGTTCCCGCGCTGCGCGTCCTGCTCCGCGTTCGACACGGCCGACCGCAGCACCTTCTCGATCTGCTTGGCCGCGTACTTCTTGGAGAACTTCAGCGCCGCATACGCCTGGTTCACGCCCTTGCCCCGGATGGTGTCGATGACCAGCCGCATCTTGCGCGGCGACTGCCGCACCCCGCGCTGAATCGCCCGCGCCCCCATCCTACGGCTTCGCCTCCCCGGCAGGCTCCGCCTTCTTGTCCGCCGCCACCTTCATGGTGTGCCCCCGGAACAGCCGCGTGGGCGCGAACTCGCCCAGCTTGTGCCCCACCATGTTTTCGCTCACGTACACCGGCACAAACTTGTTCCCGTTGTGCACGGCAATCGTGTGGCCCACGAACTCGGGCGTGATCTGCGAGCCGCGGGACCAGGTCTTGAACACCCGCTTCTCGTTGGCCGCGTTCAACGCGCGGACCTTCTTGAGCAGAGACTCCTCGACGAACGGGCCTTTCTTGACGCTACGTGGCATCGGCGTCTCTCCCCGCGCAAGCAATCACCTTCATTGCGTGGCCTTCCCCCGCTTCCGTCCCCGCACGATCAGTTTGGTGCTCGCCTTCTTCTTGTGCCGCGTCTTGCGCCCTTCCGGCTTGCCCCAGGGCGACGTCGGCGGCCGACCGCCCGACGACTTGCCCTCGCCACCACCCAGGGGATGATCCACCGGGTTCATGGCCACGCCGCGCACCTTAGGTCGGTGGCCCAGCCAGCGGTTGCGTCCCGCCTTGCCGATCCGCACCAGCTCGTGCTCGGCATTCCCCACCTCGCCAATGGTCGCCAGGCACTCGCTCCGCACCATGCGGACCTCTCCGCTCCGCAGCTTCAGCGTCACGTGGGCGCCTTCCCGCGCCACCACCTGCGCGCCCGTTCCGGCGGACCGGCACAGCTGCGCGCCCCGGCCGCGCTTCAGCTCGATACAATGCACCGTGGTCCCGAGCGGCACCTCACCCAGCGGCAGGGCGTTGCCGGTACGAATGTCGCTGCCCGGCCCGGAGACCACTTCATCGCCCACCCGCAGATCACGCGGATGCACGATGTAGCGCTTCTCACCATCCCGGTATGTGAGCAAGGCGATCCGAGCGGTCCGATTCGGGTCGTACTCGATCGCGGTCACACGCGCCGGCACGCTGAACTTGCCGCGCCGGAAGTCAATGCGCCGATACCGCCGCCGGTGCCCGCCCCCCCGGCGGCGCACCGTCACGTGTCCCTGGTTGTTGCGTCCACCACTCTTGCGGAGCGGCTCCAGCAACGATGGCTCCGGATCGGAGCGCGTCAGCTCGGCGAAGTCCGCCACGGAGCGGAACCGCGTACCGGCACTGGTCGGGCGAAGTTGTCGGACTCCCATGTCAGCCCTCGAATACGCCGGCGATGGTGTCGCCGTCTTTGAGTCGGACGTACGCCTTTTTCCAACGAGGGCGCCGTCCCTGGGTCTTCCCCATGGTCCTGCGCGCCGACCGCTGCTGCAGCGTCCGGACCCGCACCACGGTCACATCGAACAACGTCTCGATCGCCCGCCGGATATCCCCTTTCGTCGCGCTGGGAGCCGCGACGAAGGTGTACTCCTTTCGCGCCTGGAACACCGCCGAGGACTTCTCGGTTACGAGCGGCCGGATCACCGCCTGGTAGATGTCACGCATGCGACGACCCTACTTCTCCTTGTCCTTCTTGCCCGGCTTCTTGCGCGCGGCCGCCTTCCCAGCCCCCGGCTTCTTGCGCGCCTTGGCGCGCGCCGCGGCGACGCGCGGCGCCTTGCCGGCCTTCTCGGCCCGCTTGGCCCGCACGGTCGCCTGGCGCGCCGGGCCCGCGATGGCGTGGCCGCCGACGGCCGCCTCTTCCACCACCACCACGTCCGCCCAGAGCAGATCGTAGGCGCTGGCCTCCGCGTACCGCATCACCCGCGTGTCCGGGATGTTGCGCGCTGAGCGGTGAATCTCCGGCCGATGGTCCATAGTGAGCAGCAGGACTTTCCGACCCGCGAGCTCCAATTTGCCCAGCAAGTCGGCCATCAATCGGGTCTTGGGCTGCTCCAACGCCAACTGTTCGATCACATACAGGCCGCCGGTCTGCGCCCGCGCGTTGAAGGCCGAGCGTCTGGCCAACCGGCGGACCTTGCGCGGCAGGTCCGTTCGGTAGGACCGGGGCTGGGGCCCGAACGCCGTGCCGCCACCGGGCCAATGCGGCGCGCGAATGGACCCCTGTCGGGCCCGCCCCGTGCCCTTTTGGCGCCACGGCTTCTGGTTGCCGCCCGACACGAGCCCCCGAGTCTTGGTCGCGTGGGTCCCCTGCCGCTGGTTGTTCAAGTAGGCCCGCACGGCATCGTGCAGCACCGCCTGGTGGACCACGCCGTCGAACTCAGCCGGAAGCGCGTAGCTCCCTTTCCGCTTGGCCTGGGCCGTGTAGTGCGCCGCTTCAAGCATATCGCCCCCGCCCGCCCTGCTTGCGCACCGCCACGATACCGCGCATCGGACCGGGCACCGCGCCCCGCACGAACAGCAGATTGCGGTCCGCGTCCACTCGGACCACCCGCAACCCGACTTCCGTGTGGCGCGCGGCGCCCATGTGCCCCGGCATCCGCTTGCCCTTGATCACGCGCGACGGATCCGTGCCCGGACCCACGCTGCCGGGTTTTCGGTGCCGGGTGTTCCCGTGCGTGGCGGGCCCTCCGCCAAAGCCGTGGCGCTTGACCACGCCCTGAAACCCGCGCCCCTTGGTCGTACCGATCACCTTGACCAAGTCGCCGGGTTCAAAGATGGAGACCGTCACGACCTGCCCCGCCTGCGGCTGCGCCTCGGCTCCAACGGTCACCGCGAAATCCCGCAGCACCGCCGGCACTGTTTCCAAGCCGGCCGCACGCGCGTGACCGGCCGCGGCACGGGTGGCTCGTTTGGCTTTCCGGAGGCCAAAGCCGAGCTGCACCGCCCAGGGGCCGGCCCGCGGCGTCTTCACCTGCACCACTGGGCAGGGACCGGCCTGGATCACCGTGACGGGCGTGGCTCGCCCCTCGGCGTCGAACAGGCGCGTCATGCCCAGCTTGCGGCCAAGAATCCCGTTCATGGGCTATTCGACCTTGATCTCCACGTCCACGCCCGCTGGCAGGTCGAGCTTGGTCAACGCGTCAACCGTCTGCGGCCGTGGCTCGGCAATGTCGATCAGCCGCTTGTGGACTTTCAACTCGAATTGCTCCCGACTCTTCTTGTCCACGTGCGGGCTGCGCAGCACGGTCCACCGCGAGATCTTGGTGGGCAGCGGAATGGGACCCGACACCTGGGCCCCGCTCTTCTCAACGGTGCGCACGATGTCCGCCGCGGCCTGGTCCAGCACCGCGTGGTCGAACGCTCTGAGACGGATTCGGATTTGTCCCGCCATTGTCTATCCTTGTCTTTCAGGCGGCAAGGGCGGCAGGGCTCCTGCCGCTGTGCCGCTGTGCCGTTTCTCCCCTACGCCAGGATCTTCACTACCACGCCCGCGCCTACCGTGCGCCCACCCTCACGGATGGCGAATCGCAAGCCCTCTTCCATGGCGATCGGCGTGATCAATTCGATCGTCATTTTCGTGTTGTCGCCCGGCATGACCATCTCGACGCCTGCCGGCAGTTCCACCGAACCCGTCACGTCCGTCGTACGGAAGTAGAACTGCGGGCGGTAACCCTTGAAGAACGGCGTGTGCCGGCCGCCCTCTTCCTTGGTCAGGACGTAGACCTCGGACTCGAACTTGGTATGCGGCGTCACCGATTTCGGCTTGGCCAGCACCATGCCACGCTCGATTTCGGCCTTTTCGATGCCGCGGAGCAGCAGTCCCACGTTGTCGCCCGCTACGCCTTCGTCCAGCAGCTTGCGGAACATCTCCACGCCGGTGACCACCGTCTTCTTGTCCGCGTTGAACCCCACCAGCTCCACTTCCTCGTTCACCTTCACTTTGCCCCGCTCGATGCGCCCGGTGGCCACGGTGCCGCGCCCGGTAATGGAGAACACGTCCTCCACCGGCATCAGGAACGGCTTGTCGACCTCTCGCTCCGGGACCGGGATGTACGTGTCGAGCGCATCGAGCAGCTCCCCGATCTTTTTCACCCAGGGATCGTTGGCGTCCTTGGCCTCAATGGCCTTCGACGCCGCGCCGCGGATGACCGGCACCGCATCACCCGGGAACTCGTAGGCCGACAGCAGCTCCCGCACCTCGAGCTCGACCAGGTCCAGCAGCTCGGCGTCATCCACCAGGTCGCACTTGTTCAGGAACACCACGATGAACGGCACGTTCACCTGCTTGGCCAGCAGGATGTGCTCCCGCGTCTGCGGCATGGGCCCGTCCACGGCGCTGACCACCAGAATGGCGCCATCCATCTGCGCCGCTCCGGTAATCATGTTCTTGACGTAGTCGGCGTGGCCCGGACAATCCACGTGCGCGTAGTGGCGGTTGGCCGTGCTGTACTCAACGTGGGCGGTCGCGATAGTGAGGATCTTGGTCGCATCTCGCCGTCCCTGCGACGCCGAGGCCTTGGCCACCTCGTCGTAGCTCACAAATTTCGCGAGCCCCTTGTCGGCCGACACCTTGGTGAGGGCCGCCGTCAGCGTTGTCTTCCCGTGGTCCACGTGTCCGATGGTGCCCACGTTCACGTGCGGTTTGGTCCGCTCAAACTTCGCCTTCGCCATTGGTCTCCCCTTGGCCCTTAGCCCTTGACCTTGCTGATCAGTTCCTCCGCCTTGGACTTCGGCACTTCTGCGTAATGCGAAAACTGCATGGTGTACACCGCCCGCCCCTGCGTCATGGAACGCAGCTGGGTAGAGTACCCGAACATCTCCCCCAGCGGAACGCTGGCCCCGATGACCTGAGCCGTCGCCCGCTGCGTCATGCCGCCAATCTTGCCGCGCCGGCTGTTGAGGTCCCCCAAGACGTCGCCCATGTACTCTGCGGGGGTCACCACCTCAACGTCCATGATGGGCTCCAGCAGCGCCGGGCCCGCCCGTTTCGCCGCCTCCTTGAACGCCATGGAGCCGGCGATCTTGAAGGCCATCTCGCTGGAGTCTACGTCGTGGTAGCTGCCGTCCACCAGTTCCACCTTCACGTCCACCACTGGGTACCCGGCCAGCACGCCGTTCTCCAGCGCGTCCTTGATGCCCTGCTCCACCGGTCCGATGTACTCCCGTGGCACCACGCCACCCACGACCTTGTCCTCGAATACAAAGCCCTGCCCCGGTGCCGCGGGCTCCAGGTGAATGACCACGTGCCCATACTGGCCCCGGCCGCCCGACTGGCGGATGAACTTGCCTTCCACCCACTCCACTCGCCGCCGGATGGTCTCGCGGTAGGCCACCTGCGGGCGCCCCACGTTCGCTTCGACCTTGAACTCCCGCCGCATGCGCTCCACCAGGATTTCCAGGTGCAACTCGCCCATGCCGGAGATGATGGTCTGCCCGGTCTCCGCGTCCGAGCGGACGTGAAACGTGGGATCTTCCTCGGCCAGCTTCTGGAGCGCGATGCCCAGTTTGTCCTGATCGGCCTTGGTCCGGGGTTCGATGGCCACCGAGATCACCGGCGCCGGGAACCGCATGACTTCCAGGATGATGGGATGATCCGAATCGCACAGCGTGTCGCCGGTCCGCGTCTCGCGGAGCCCGATCGCCGCCGCGATGTCGCCGGCCCGGACTTCGGCGATCTCCTCCCGCTTGTTGGCGTGCATCTGGAGCAGCCGGCCGATCCGCTCGCGGCGGTCCTTGGTGGAGTTGTAGACGTAGGAGCCGGCCGACAGCACGCCGGAGTACACCCGGAAGAACGTGAGTTTCCCCACGTACGGATCCGTGGCGATCTTGAACGCCAGCGCGCTGAAGGGCTCCTCGTCCGCCGCCTTGCGCTCGATGAGCGTTTCGTCGTGATGCGGCAAGTGCCCCCGCACCGCCGGTACGTCCAGCGGGCTCGGGAGGTAGTCCACCACGCCGTCCAGCAACCGCTGCACACCCTTGTTACGGAAGGCCGCCCCGCAGAACACCGGGACGAGATCCCCGGCCACCGTCGCCTTGCGGACCGCGCGACGCACTTCGGCCTCGGTGAGCTCCTGACCCTCCAGATACTTGTGCAGCAGTTCTTCGTCGTGCTCCACGGCCGCTTCGATCAGATCGTGCCGCAGCTGCGCCACCTTGGCTTTGAAGGCGTCCGGTACGTCGCTCTCCACCCATTTCACGCCGAGGGACTCCTCGTCGTAGACCACTTCCACCCGCCGCACGATATCGATCAGCCCGGTGAACAGCTCCCCGGCGCCCAGCGGGTACTGCACCGGATGGGCCTTGGCACCCAGCCGCTCCCGGATCATGGCCAAACAGCGGTCAAAGTCGGCCCCCACCCGGTCCATCTTGTTCACGAACACGATGCGCGGCACCCGATACCGGTCCGCCTGGCGCCACACCGTCTCGGTCTGCGGCTCCACGCCACCCACCGCGTCGAGCAGGGCCACCGCGCCGTCCAGCACCCGAAGGGAGCGTTCCACCTCCACCGTGAAATCCACGTGGCCCGGCGTATCGATGATGTTGATCTGGTAAAGCTCATCGGAGCGCTGCCACCGGCAGAACGTGGCGGCGGATGTGATGGTGATCCCCCGCTCCTGCTCCTGCTCCATCCAGTCCATCGTCGCCGTGCCCTCATGCACTTCACCCAGCTTGTACGTCCGCCCGGTGTAGTACAGGATCCGCTCCGTGGTCGTGGTCTTCCCGGCATCAATGTGGGCCATGATGCCGATGTTCCGGACCTGCTCGAGCGGCGTGGCGCGTGGCATAGCTTGCATGTACTCGACGATCACTCGTTGTGTGTGCGACGTTCTCTCACCAGCGAAAAAGCGGGGCGACCGTCATCCGCTCAGGCGGACAGGTCTCGCTCCGCGACACGGCCGGGCTGTGCGCCCCGTCGCCGTCGTATCACCCCTTACTCCTTAACCCCTAACCCGTCTGTTTCCCTTCTCCTACCAGCGGTAGTGCGCAAAGGCACGGTTGGCCTCGGCCATCCGGTGCGTGTCTTCCTTCTTCTTAATGGCGTTCCCTTCACCCTTGGAAGCCAGGATCAACTCGGCCGCCAGACGCTCCGCCATGGTCTTCTCACTGCGTTCCCGGGCGTACTGGAGCACCCACCGCATTGCGAGCGCGGTCCGCCGCTCCGGCCGCACCTCCACCGGAACCTGATAGGTCGCCCCGCCCACGCGCCGGCTCTTCACTTCCAGCACGGGCTTCACATTGTTCAGCGCCTGCTTGAACACGTTCACGCCCGGCTGCTGGGTGCGCTGTTCGATCAGGTCCATGGCGCGATAGAAAATGCTCTCTGCAATCGACTTCTTGCCGCGCTCCATGACGGCGCTGATGAACTTCGACACCGTCTGGCTGTCGTACCGGGGGTCGGCCGGCACCGGCCGGCGAACCGCCTTCTGGCGCCGGCTCACTTGGGTCGCTTCGCCCCGTACTTGGACCGGCTCTGCTTGCGATCGGTCACGCCCGCCGCGTCCAGCGTGCCCCTGATGATGTGGTAGCGCACGCCCGGCAGGTCCTTCACCCGGCCCCCTCGGATCAACACGATGCTGTGCTCCTGGAGGTTATGCCCTTCGCCCGGGATGTAGCTCGTCACCTCGATCTGATTGGTGAGGCGGACGCGGGCCACTTTTCGGAGCGCCGAGTTGGGCTTCTTGGGAGTGGTGGTGTACACCCGCGTGCACACCCCCCGTTTCTGGGGATTCTCCCGGAGCGCTGGGGCTTTTTCCTTTTTCAGAACGTCCCGCCGGCCCTGGCGGACGAGCTGATTGATCGTCGGCATCGCTACCCAATCACAATGGCGGTTCGAACCAGCCACGGCGGATTCCGCCATAGCCTGCCAAAGGTAGATGGCACCATAGGTTGGGTCAAGCCAACGACGCTGGCGGGGCGCTGGGTCGGACCAGAGCCCGCTGGCGGGTAGGGTCACCGCAGCGTGAGCGCGATGTCCACGGCCCGGGGGCTATGCGTCAGAGCGCCCACCGACACGCAGTCGGCCCCGGCCAGGGCAAATTGGCGCACGTTGGCCAGCGTGATCCCCCCGCTGGCCTCCAGAACGATCCCGGGCCTGAGCCGACGCGCCGCCTCGGCCCACCGGCGGAACGTCTCAGGATCCTGATTGTCCACCAGGACCAGCGTGGCGCCGGCCCGGCAGGCGTCCTCAAGCTCTGCCTGGGACTCCACTTCCACGTACAGGCTTGAGCAGCCACGCCGCCGGGCGGTATCCAGCGTGGCGGCAAGTGTGGCACCCTGGAGTCGGAGCAGGCGCCAGTGGTTGTCCTTGACCAAGACCGCGCTATCCAGCCTCGTCCGGTGCAGCTCCCCCCCGCCTGCCCGAACCGCCGACAGGTCCAGCCCCCGGAGGCCGGGGGCGGTCTTCCGGGTGTGGAGGACCCGACAAGTGGTACCTTGGAGAGCCTCCACAAACGCCCGGGTCGTGGTCGCTATCCCGCATGCCCGCTGGAGCACGTTCAGCAGGGGGCGCTCCGCCCGGAGGAGCGCGCGGACGTCTCCGTTCAGGTGTCCCATGACGCCGGCGGCGTCCACCCGGTCGCCATCCCCAACCGCCCAGACGACTTGGAGCTCGCACGCATGCGCCACGGCCTCCGCGTACCGGCTCCCGGCCATGATGACGCGCTCCCTGACCTCCAGAGCTCCCGAGCCGGAGCGGGCACCGCTCAGCACGCATTCGGTGGTGACGTCCCGCGCGCCATCTTCGGCCAGGGCAAGCGCCGCCACGCGGGCGGCGTCCGCCGGGTCGTCAGCCAGGGGGGCTTCAGCCAATCGCGACCATGCGGTTCAAGGCCGCGCGAGCCCGGGCGGCGATGGCGGGAGGTACGGTCACCCGGAATTGGTCCCGGACCAGGGCGTCGTGCACGCTCTGCAACGTGATGGTCTTCATGAACGCGCACACCGCCTCCGGGTCAGCAGGAATGAACCTCTTCTGAGGCGCCACCTGACGCATCCGGTGGAGGATGCCGGTCTCGGTGGCCACAATGAACGTGGAGGCGGGCCGTTGGGCGGCGAGCCGGATCATGCCCTCAGTCGAGGCCACGTGGATGCCGTCGCTCGCGATGTCGCCGACTCCCATGCCGTAGATCACCTGTCCCGCACACCCGCATTCGGGGTGCACCAGCACTTCCGCCTCCGGGTGCTCCCGCCGGCGGGCGTTCACGGACGCGGGGGTGATCTCCTTGTGCACGTGACACTCCCCCATCCACACCCGGATGCTCCGCTCCGGCCGCATCCGCTTGACGTGCATGCCAAGGAAGAAGTCCGGTAGGAACAGAATGCCCCGATCGGCCGGAATGGCGTCAACCACCGCCAGCGCGTTGCCGCTAGTGCAGCAGTAGTCGAGCTCGGCCTTCACGTCGGCGGTGGTGTTCACGTAGCCCACCGCGACGTATTCGGGGAACTCGGCCTTCCATGCGCCAACGTCGGCCGCGGTGATCGAGGCGGCCAGGGAACAGCCGGCGCGGAGGTCGGGCAACACCACGTGCCTGGTTGGGGAGAGTATCGCGGCCGTCTCGGCCATGAAGTGCACGCCGCAGAATACGATGACCCGGGCATCGGTCTCCGCGGCGGCTCGCGAGAGCCCGAGCGAGTCGCCCACCAGGTCGGCCACGTCCTGCACTTCGGGGCGCTGATAGTTGTGTGCCAGGATGATGGCATCGCGGTCAGCCGCAAGGCGTCGGATCTCTGCTTGAAGCCGCGCGACTTCGTCCGCGCTCTGATCCAAGTCCTGGACGACTGGTAGTGAGATGGTCATAAGCAGAGCTGCTCCCATTGGTCGGGAAGGTGCTCCGGTCGGGGGGCCGTTTGGGCAACGCCTTGGCCCGTGGAAGATCACGGGCCGCTCCCGCCGGGGGCGCGTTTGGGGCGCCGGTTCCTAAGATACCATGGTTAGGAGGAGTTGTATTGACCCCGACGGTTACCCGGACTGCGGCGGGGCGTCATCGACCTATCCTTGACGGGACGACGGTCAGGATCGAACCTATGATTCAGTGGTGCTGTGTCAGCCAGCGAGGTGAATCTCCCCTCACGAGAGACCGAACTGCAATGATCCACATCCCTCTCACGCGCTCGATGCCGAGGGCCTCTGGGTGCGCCGGCTTGGTCGTAGCCGCGGCCCTGGCGTGGCCGGGAGTCCTTCCGGCCCAACAGGCGGTTATCGCTGCCCGGACTTGGGCGGACCGCAACGCCGCCGCCCTGGTGGGCGAGTTGCGCGACTTCGTGGCCCTGAAGAACGTGGCCGGGGACTCGGCCACCATCCGGCGGAACGCCCGGGCCCTGGTCGCCATGCTCGAGCGCCGAGGCGTCGTGGCCCGGATCCTGGAGACCGGGGCAGAACCCATTGTCTACGGGGAGATCGGAGATCCGTCGCTCCCGGCCATCCTCTTCTATTGCCACTACGACGGTCAGCCGGTTGATCCATCCGGGTGGACCCAGGCGGATCCGTGGAGCCCGGTTCTGAGGACCGCCGCCATCGAGGCCGGTGGCACCGAGGTCGCGCGGTGGCCGGGGCCCGGCGAGCGGGTGGACCCGGAGTGGCGTCTTTACGCCCGATCGGCCAGCGACGACAAGGCGCCGATCGTTGTCCTCCTGCAGATCCTGGACGCTTGGCGGGCGGCCGGGGTGACACCACCCAACCACCTCAAGTTCATCTTCGAAGGCGATGAGGAGGCAGGCTCACGCCACTTGGCCGGAACCGCGCGGCGCTACCGCGACCTGCTCGCGGCCGATCTGGCGGTGATGGCGGACGGCCCCATCCACCCGACCGGGCGACCCTCGGCCTTCTTTGGGTTGCGGGGGATGTCCGGGGTGACGATAACGGTCTACGGCCCCGTCCGGCCGCTCCATTCCGGACACTATGGAAACTGGGCCCCCAACCCGGCCATGCGCCTGGCCCAGCTCCTGAGCAGCATGAAAGGCCCCAACGGGGAGGTGCTGGTCGCCGGTTGGGAGGACGACAGGGTACCTCTGGGACCGGCCGATCGGACGGCCTTGGCCGCGTTCCCCCACGATGACGAGCAGCAGCGGCTCCAGTTCCAGCTCGGTGGCGTCGACGGCAACGGCGCCACGCGGCATGAGCTGATCGCGCGCCCGTCGCTCAATATCCGCGGCATGCGGAGCTTGTTCGTTGGGGCGGAGGCTAGAACCCTGGTGCCGGACGTGGCCGTAGCCACGCTCGATCTGCGGCTGGTGGCGGGCAACGACCCTACCCGCCAAGCGGAAAAAGTGGCGAGGCACGTCGAAGCGCAGGGATATGAGGTGGTCCGCGACGAACCCGACTCGGCCACGCGGGTGAACGCGCCCCGGCTGGCGAGGATCGTGGGCGGCAGCGGCTATCCCGCTGGCCGCACACCCCTGGATCATCCGGCCGCTCAGGCCGTGGTGAAGGCGCTGGGTGAAACGGGGCTGGGCCGGCCAGTGGTGGTGCCCACCATGGGCGGTAGCGGACCCGCGTATGTGTTCACGGATATCCTGCGCATGCCGTTCGTGGTGGTGCCGATCGTGAACCACGACAACAACCAGCATGCCGAAAACGAGAACGTCAGGGTGGGAAACCTGCTCAAAGGGATGGAAATACTTGCGGCGGTAGCGAGCGCCAACGTTCCGCCGGCCCGCGTGGCTCCTTGAGCCGCACGTGGACCTGCCGTTCAGGCCATGGCGGCCCCGGTGGCGCATGCCACCAGCGCTTCACGCATCTCCCCCGCCGTCTGCCACCGCGCGACCGGGTCATGACGCAACGCCTGGGCCAGCGCTTGCGACATGGGCTCGGGCGCATCGGGGCGGAAACTGCGGACCCCGGGGGCCTCCCGCGCGGCTTGGGCCTGCGCGATGGCCTGTGCCATCGGATCGGTGAAGGGTGGGCGGCCGGCCAGACACTCGAACAGCACACAGCCCACCGAATAGATGTCGCTCCGCTGGTCAATATCGTCGGCCCCGAGGACCTGCTCCGGGCTCATGTACGAAGACGTGCCCACCGTGAACCCGGAACGGGTCAGCCGCTCGGTGCCA
This sequence comes from Gemmatimonadales bacterium, assembly GCA_036393515.1. GTDB lineage: Bacteria > Gemmatimonadota > Gemmatimonadetes > Gemmatimonadales > GWC2-71-9 > JACQHC01. Next base: position 24,090 of record DASWGV010000088.1, read on the forward strand.
GAGGCGGCAACCGCCCGCGCGATTCCGAAATCCAGCAAGACCGCGCCGGTGGACGATAGGACGACGTTCTCCGGCTTCACGTCGCGGTGCACAATACCTTGCTGGTGCGCCACTTCCAGCGCACTCAACAGATCGCACCCAATGTGCAGCGTGTCGCTCACGGTTGCCTTGCGGGCGCGGTCGAGGTGCAGCCGGAGGCTGGGTCCCTCGATGAAGCGCATGGTGTAGTACACCAGGAAATCGCGCTCACCCCAGTCCAGCAGGCGGGCGATCAGCGGGTGCTCCAGCTTAGACAGCAGGCTGATCTCGCGCAGGAACCGATCGGCCGTGACGCTCACGGACAGCTCGGGATGGAGCACCTTCAGGGCGACCTTCTCGCCTCCCGCGTTCTTGGCCAGGAACACTCGTGCGGCGCCGCCGCGACCGATTTCTCGCTCGACGGCATACAGGTCGCTGAGCGCCTGCCGCACCAGACCCAGCATGTCTCGTCGGATAGGGCCTCCTGGGAGAGGCATTCAAGTTTGTCACGGGACCCGGGCCCCGCAAGTTCTTTCTTGAGACGAGAGGGCCCCGGAGCCGGCGTAGCCAGCCGTCGTCACGCCCTCCATGTTTGTCGACCATGGAACCAGCCGGATTCCCCATCACCCGCGTGTCGGTGATCGCGGCGCTGGCGAGCAACGATCCGGGCGCGCGCCGCGCCGCGGCCGATCTTCTGGCGCGCGCCTACTGGCAGCCCATCGTGACAACCCTGCGGGCCCGGTGGCGCCTCGAGCCGGAGGACGCCGAGGACCTCACCCAGGAGTTCCTGGCCGAAGCCTTGATGAAGGAATGGCTGGCACGCTACGACCCCGTTAGGGCCCGCTTCCGCACCTTCCTGCGGCTGTGCCTGGACCGTTTTGCCGCAAACGCCGCGCAGTCCAGCCGCCGGCTCAAACGGGGTGGCGGCATGCACATGGTGCCGCTGGATGACGACGTGATGCCTGCGTCACCGGACAACCCGGCCGACCAGCTGTTCCGGCAGGAATGGGTGCGCAGCGTGTTCACCCTGGCGCTCGAGGCCCTGCGTCAGGACGCGTCGACGCAGGGCAAGCAGCTCCACGTGGACGTTTTTCAAGCGTACGATGTGGATGACGCCGGGCACGGGCGTCCCTCCTATCGTGACCTGGCCGCACGGTATTCCATCCCCGAGACCACGATCACAAACCATCTCGCCTGGGCACGGCGGTCGTTCCGGCGCCACGTCCTGCACGTCCTGCGCTCGCTGGCGGGCAGCGAGGCCGAGTTTCGCGAGGACGTACGGGAGCTGTTGGGGACGGACGTGGGATGACGGCACTGTCGGACTCGGCGGTGAACCGGCTTCGTCGTGCCATTGGACGACCCGCGCCCCCGGAGCGCTACCAACTCGGCGAAATCATCGGGCAGGGAGGCATGGGGGAAGTGTGGCAGGCGCGGGATGTGGTGCTCGACCGCGACGTCGCCATCAAGGTCACGGCGCCGCACCTCGCGGCGGACGAATTCTCCGCCCGGCTCAAGCGCGAGGCCAGAATCCTGGCGCGGCTCGAGCACCCCGGCATTGTGCCGGTGCACGATGTCGGCGTCCTCGACGACGGGCGCGCATGGTACGTGATGCGTCTGGTGGCCGGCACGCGCCTCGACGTGGCCGCGCGGTCCGTCGCCGGCCGGGGCGAGCTGTTGCGCATCATGGAGCGGTTGTGCGATACCGTGGCCTACGCCCACGCGCATCACGTGGTACACCGCGATCTCAAGCCGGGCAACGTCATGCTGGGCCCGTTCGGCGAGGTTCTCGTGCTGGACTGGGGCGTGGCGCGGGATGGAGCCGGTCCGGACCGGGCCGCCGCGCCGTCGGACCCGGACCCGGGTTCGGCCGACACCGTCGTCACGCACAGTGGGACCGTCATCGGAACGCCGGGCTACATGTCGCCGGAACAGGCCGCCGGTGGTCCCGCCGACGAACGGTCGGACGTCTACGGCCTGGGCGCGATTCTGCGCGATCTCTGTGCGGTGCACGACGACCCGATGCCCCGGGCGCTGGCGTCGATACTTCGCCGGGCCACCGCCGGGCGCCCCAGCGACCGGTATGATTCGCCGGTCGCCCTCCGGGACGACCTTCGGCGCCTGCTGGATGGGGCGCGCGTGCATGCGCACCGGGAAAGCATCTTCGAAGCCACGCTCCGGATTGCCTCTGCTTACCGGACCCCGATTCTGCTCATCCTCGCCTACCTGGCCATGCGGCTCGCGATCCTGTGGTGGCGCGGCGTTTGAGGCCGCCGCGCGGGCGGGCCTCAGGGAACGCGGCCGGTTTGTGTAATGAGGGAGCAGGCGTCCACGTGGTACTTCATCGCAGCATCATTCCTTGCGAGAGGCGACAATCGTGAACAAGCCCGTACTAGGTCTCGTGGTCGGAGGGTCGCTTGGCATCCTGGATGGGCTCACCGCCTTGGTGTCCGCGCCGGAGACCGCGCCCCACATTGTCGGGATCGTAATCGGGTCCATGGCCAAAGGACTGGTGGCCGGCCTGATCATGGGCTTCGTGTCCCGCAAGTTGAACAACCTGCCGGTCGGAATCGGCGTGGGTCTGCTGGTCGGGGCCTTGCTGGCCCTTCCCATCGCCATGGCGAAAGACCCGAACACCGGACAGGTGTACTTCTGGGAGATTCTCATCCCCGGATCCATTGTCGGCCTGATCGTAGGCTTCGCGACCCAGCGCTACGGCACCAGGCCCGGCTCCAGGCCTACCTCGTCCTAGCCGGCCGGAATAAAGGCCTCGGGTGGCCGCGCGTAATGAAGGAAGGCGGAACACTCACACTCGGGGGAATCCAGATGAGCATCAACTGGTTGGCCGTGGTCGCCGCCGCGGCGGCGTCCTTTGTCCTCGGCGGACTCTGGTACTCGCCGGCCTTGTTCGGCCCGGCGTGGAGGATCGAAACGGGGTTGACCGAAGCCCAACTCGCGGCGGGCAGTCCGGCCGTGACTTTCGGCGTGTCGTTTGTGCTGTCGCTCCTGGCCAGCGCGGTGTTCGCGATGTTCCTTGGCCCCGACCCGGCGCTGGGGTTCGCGTTGGGCGCGGGCAGCTCAGCCGGATTCTGTTGGGTCGCGGCGTCGTTTGGCGTGAACTACCTGTTCGAAAAGAAGAGCCTGCGCCTCTGGGTGATCAACGGCGGATATCACACCGTGCAGTTCACTCTGTTCGGGCTGATTCTGGGCGTCTGGCACTAGGCGCGTGGGGACGCTCAGCGCAGGTCACCGCACGCCGTGCGCGGATGACCTACCGCACCGGGACCCGCGTTCCATAGGGCGTGGCGCCCGCCAGCCGCGAGAAGTACTCGTACGCCGCCGCTGACGCCCGCCGAACCGCCTCGCCCCCGTCGCCGCCATAGGTGGTCATCACCGACAGGGCATAAGGCCGCCCCGGCAGGTCCACCAGCGCCCACACTGTGGTCACGCCCTCAATGCCGCCGGGCTTGAAGGCCATCCGGATGGACGAAGGAACCGGCGCGCGCACTGGCCCGCCCTTGGGAATCTCCAGGATCTCGCGCATGCGCTTGCAGGACCCGGCGGACAGGGGAAGGTCGCACTTGCCCAAGCGTGCCATGATCCCCGCCGCTTCCGCCGGTGTCGAAACGTTCTCCTCTCCGCGAACCGAGGCCTCGGGCCGGATCATCTTGCGCCGGAGCCGAGTCTTGGGCATGCCGATGGCGTCCAGACCCCGGTTCACGGCGTCCATCCCGACCTCATCAATCAGCATGTTGGTCGCGGTGTTGTCCGAGAGCACGATCATCAGGACAGCCAGGTCCTGCAGCGCGAGCTCTGAGGTCCCGTTGCCGAACCGCTGGATGATGCCCGAGCCCGCCGTCCGCACGGCGTCCGTCACCGGCAGCCGCTCCCCCAGGTAATCGGCCTTCTGGTCCGCCCGGCGAAACAGCTCCAGCAGAATGGCGACCTTGATGGCGCTCCCCTGCGGCAGGACCAGCCCCGTGTTCACGCCGATCGCCGTGCCGTCCGTGAGATCGATCGCCTGTGCGCCAAAGACGCCGTTGAAGTCAGCACCGATGGTCTCGAGTTCCGCACGGAACCTGGAGGTCAGAATGGTACGGAGCGTGTCTTGTGCGGCATGGGCGGGAATGGCGGAGAAGGCAGTTAGAGCTGCTAAGGCCAACCGCCAAAAAGGACGCAGCGTCATCGTCAAAGCTCGGGTCGTGACCTATGGGGAATACGTCACGAGTGGGGCACAGGTCAAGGAGGGATACGAGGGACGGGGCTGGTGGGTCCCGAAGGGCGCTAGAGGAGGGACCCACGGCCCCGTCGTCAGCGATGCCACCGCCGATTGATGAGCGGGGGAGTCCGGCAAACAACGCCGAACTCCCCCGTCCGTCCCCAGCTCCGCCTTGTCCGGCGGTGGCTACTCTGCCTCCGCCTCCGCGGTAACCGCCGTCGGCAAGAAGGGCGTGGGTGCTCCCACCTGCTCCTGCGGCGGCGGGGGCGGCGGCTCGAAGCCCTCCGGCGGCTCAATCTCGATCTCGGAGTACCGATAGGTCCCGGTGCCCGCCGGAATGAGATGTCCAATGATGATGTTCTCCTTGAGGCCCAGGAGGTCGTCCTTGGCCCCGCGGATGGCCGCGTCCGTCAGCACGCGCGTGGTCTCCTGGAAGGAGGCCGCGGACACAAAGGACTGGGTGGTGAGCGACGCCTTGGTGATCCCCAGGAGCAGCGGCTCGGATGTGGCGGGCTGATCGCCCTTCTTCATGACCCGCTCGTTCCGCTCGCGGAATACCAGCTTGTCCACGTTCTCCCCTTCCAGGAAGTCCGTGTCTCCTGGCTCCACCACCTTCACTTTCTGGAGCATCTGACGCACGATCACACCGATGTGCTTGTCGTTGATCTTCACACCCTGGAGGCGATACACCTCCTGGATTTCGTTCATCAGGTATTCCTGCACCGCCCGAGGACCGCGGATCCGCAGGATGTCGTGCGGATTCACCGGTCCCTCGGTCAGCCGGTCGCCCGCCCGCACCTTGTCGCCCTCGTGCACCCGGAGATGTTTGCCCGCCGGCACCTCATACACCTGGGGCTCGGCCGAGCCTTCCGGCTGGACGATGATCTCTCGCTTGCCGCGCTTGATCTCGCCGAACTTCACCACGCCGTCGATCTCTGAAATGGTGGCCGGGTCCTTGGGCCGCCGCGCCTCGAACAGCTCCGCCACCCGAGGCAGACCACCCGTGATGTCCCGCGTCTTGTAGGCCTCGCGCGAGATCTTGGCCAGCACCAGGCCGGCATGGACGTCCTGCCCGTCTTCCACCGTGAGCTGGGCGCCCTCCGGGATGACGTAGTCCCGCACCTTGCGCTCGCGATCGCCCTTCTTCTGAACGATCTCGATGTGCGGGTGCAGTTTCTTTTCCCGGTCCTCGGCAATCACCCGCTGGCGCAACCCGGTCAGCTCGTCCAGCTCTTCGCGGACGGTCTCGTCCTCCACGATGTCCACGAACCGGATCTTGCCGTTGACGTCCGTGATGATCGGCGTGGTATACGGGTCCCAGGTGAACAGCAGGTCGTCACGTTTGACGTGCTGGCCGTCGGTCACCGCCAGCGATGCGCCGAGCGGCACCTGGAAGCGCGAACGGACCTGTCCGTCCGCGTCGCTCAGCACCAGCTCGCCGTCGTACCCCGTGACGACGTTGGCGCCGTCCGGCACCGTGACCTCCGCCAGCCGGTCGCCGAAGGAGATGGTGCCCTCCAGCTTGGTCTTGCGCGCCGTCTGCTCGGCAATGCGCGCCGCGGTCCCGCCGATGTGGAACGTGCGCAGGGTGAGCTGGGTACCGGGCTCGCCAATGGACTGCGCCGCCAGAATACCCACGGCTTCACCCAGGTCCACCATGTCCATGGTGGCCAGGTTCCGCCCATAGCACATGCGGCAGATCCCCCGGCGGGCCTCGCAGGTCAGTACGGAACGGATCCGGACGCTCTCGATGCCGGCATCCTCGATGGCCGCCGAGGCCTCCTCGTCGATCAATTGGCCCGCCGCCGCCAGCAAACGCGGATCGCCGTGCTCGTCCAGCTCGTGCGGGTCGTACACATCGTCCGCTGCCACGTTACCCACCAGGCGCTCGCGCAGCGGCTCGATGATGTCCTCGCCCTCCTTGAGCGCCGACATCTCCAATCCGAGAATCGTCCCGCAGTCCTCCTCCGTGACCGTGACGTCCTGCGCCACATCCACCAACCGCCGGGTGAGGTATCCCGCGTCCGCCGTCTTCAAGGCCGTGTCCGCCAGGCCCTTCCGCGCGCCGTGGGTCGAGATGAAATACTCGAGCACGGTCAGCCCTTCCCGGAAGTTGGACTTGATCGGGCTTTCGATCACCTCGCCGATCCCGCCGGTGAGTTTCTTCTGCGGCTTGGCCATCAGGCCGCGCATGCCGGCCAGCTGTCGGATCTGATCGCGACTCCCCCGGCTGCCGGAGTCGAACATCATAAACACCGGGTTGAACCCGCCGTGCGACCGAGCCAGACCCTTGACCATGGCCTCGGCGATGTCGTTGTTGGCGTGGGTCCAGGCGTCAATCACCTTGTTGTACCGCTCGCCGAAGGTGATCTGCCCGGTGGCGTAGGCGCGCTGGAATCGCTCCACGCGCGCGGTGGCGTCCTGAAGGATCTCGATCTTCTCCGCCGGGATCTCCAGGTCCTCCACGCCGATGGACACGCCCCCAATGGTGGCGTAGCGGAAACCAAACTCCTTCAGCCGGTCCAGGAACGCCGCGGTCTCGGACAGGCCCGCGCGGCGGTAGGACTCGAACACCAGCTCCGACAGGTTCCGCTTTTTCATCACGTCGTTGCGGAACCCCAGCTCGGCCACCAGCATCCGGGGCAGGATGCTGTTGAACAGCACGCGCCCGACGGTGGTCTCCACCCAAATGCCCGGCTGGGCCTCGCCGTCCACCGGCGGCTGATACCAGAACCGGACCGGCGAGTGGTAACTCAACCGCCCGTTCACCACCGCCATTTCCACCTCGGCGATGCTGCCCAGGGACGGCGCCGTCTTCACCCGCTCGGCGAAGTCCTGGGGCGTCTTGGTCAGGAAGTAGCACCCCAGCACCATGTCCTGGCTGGGCTCGGCCACGGGCCGGCCGTCGGACGGCTTCAGGATGTTGTTGCTGGAAACCATGAGCACGCGCGCCTCGATCTGCGCCTCGAACGACAGCGGCACGTGAACCGCCATCTGGTCGCCGTCGAAGTCCGCGTTGAACGCCGCGCACACCAGGGGGTGGATCCGGATGGCCTTGCCCTCCACCAGCACCGGCTCAAACGCCTGGATGCCCAGGCGGTGGAGGGTGGGCGCGCGGTTGAGCAGCACCGGGTGGTCCTGGATGATCTCCTCCAGGATCTCGTATACGTCGGGGCTTTCCCGCTCCACGATCTTCTTGGCCCGCTTGACTGTCTCCGCGATGCCCTTCTCCACCAGCTTGTGGATGATGAACGGCTTGAACAACTCCACCGCCATGGTCTTGGGCAAGCCGCACTGGTGCAGGCGCAGCTCGGGGCCCACCACGATGACCGAGCGGCCGGAGTAGTCCACCCGCTTGCCCAGGAGATTCTGCCGGAACCGTCCCTGCTTCCCCTTCAGCATGTCCGACAGGGACTTGAGCGGCCGCTTGCCCCGCCCCCGGATGGCCTTGGAGCGGCGGCCGTTGTCGAAGAGTGCGTCCACCGCTTCTTGCAACATCCGCTTTTCGTTCCGCAGGATGACTTCCGGCGCGCGGTGCTGGATGAGCTTCTGCAGCCGGTTGTTCCGGTTGATCACCCGGCGGTACAGGTCGTTGAGGTCGCTGGTGGCGAACCGCCCGCCATCCAACGGCACCAGGGGCCGGAGGTCCGGCGGAATCACCGGCACCACGTCCAGGATCATCCAGGCGGGCGCGTTGCGGAGGTCGCCGGCGTCGCCTGAGTTGCGGAACGCGTCCACGATCTTCAGGCGCTTCAACATCTGCTTCTTGCGGTGCTGACTGGTCTCCGTTGCAACCGACTTGCGCAACTCGTCGGCCAGCTTGTCCACGTCCAGCCGGTTCAAGAGCTCGCGCACCGCGGGCCCGCCGATGTCGGCCCGGAACGCCGAGTCGCCTTCCTGCTTGGCCTTGGCGCGCAGTTGGAGGTAATGCTCCTCGTCCAACAGTTCCCGGAACTGCACGTCCTGCTCGCCGGGCTCGATCACGACATAAGCGGTGTAGTAGATGACCTTCTCGAGATCACGCAGGGTGAGGTCGAGCAGGTTGCCCATGGGGCTCGGTAGCGTCTTGAAGAACCAGATGTGCGCCACCGGGACGGCCAGCTCGATGTGGCCCATCCGCTCGCGGCGCACCTTGGACAGCGTCACTTCGACGCCGCACCGGTCACACACCACGCCGCGGTAGCGAATCCGCTTGTACTTGCCGCAGTGGCACTCCCAATCCTTCACCGGCCCGAAGATGCGCTCGCAGAACAGCCCGTCCCGCTCCGGCTTGAAGGAGCGGTAGTTGATGGTCTCCGGCTTGGTCACCTCGCCCCAGGACCACCACTGCCGCTGGCCCTGCAACTCCAATCGCTCGCGCTCTTTGGAGTCCCGGGGACCCCGAATCTCCTCAGGAGAGGCGATGCGGATCTGGATGTAATCGAACGTCGAGCCCCTGGGCTCGCGCGCGCTCCGGAAGTCAATCATCGCTCGTTACTCCTCGCCCTCTTCGGTCGTGCCCAGGGTGACCTTCAGGCCGAGCGCCTGTAGTTCCTTGATCAGCACGTTGAACGATTCCGGCGTCCCGGGATCCGGCAGGTTCTGGCCCTTGACGATGGCCTCGTACACCCGGCTCCGGCCGTTCACGTCGTCGGACTTCACCGTCAGCATTTCCTGCAACACATGAGCGGCGCCGTAGGCCTCCAGGGCCCACACCTCCATCTCCCCAAACCGCTGGCCACCGAACTGCGCCTTCCCGGCGAGCGGCTGCTGCGTCACCAGCGAGTACGGGCCGATGGACCGCGCGTGGATCTTGTCGTCCACCAGATGCGACAACTTCATCATGTAGAGCGATCCCACCGTGACCTCGGACGCGAACCAGTCGCCGGTCCGACCGTCCCGCAGGCGGCTCTTGCCGGACGGCGTGAGGCCGGCCAGGCGCATCAACTCGTCGCCCGCCGCTTCGACATCCGCCTCGCTCTTGGGCCCCAGCAACCGCGCCAGCGCCGGCAGGTGTTGCACCTGGAGCAGCTCAGCGGCCGTGCTGTCCTTCAGTTTCTCGGCGTCCCGAAGCCCGGCCTTCAGGGCCGCCTTGGTCGCCTTGTCCAGATCCGCCTCTCCCGCCTCCAGCTGCGCCGCGTGATACTCCCGTTGCAACTCCGCGTCGGCGTGGAATCGGGCGGCCAACTCCTTGGCCGCACTCTCCAGGTAGTCTCGGATGCTGTGGAACACGTCCCGCGTGGCCTGTGACGCGGATCGGCTCGCCAGCCAGTCGAGACGCACCACGGCCACGTCGGAGGCGCCGGCGCTCTCGGTCGGCACCCGCTTCAAATCCGCGATCATCTGCCGCAGATCCTCAGCCGACGGCTGCGGGGCCCGGGCCTTCAGCGTTAGGGCCTGCCCGGCCCACCCCAAGCCCGCCACCCGCAGGAGCAGCCCGATTTCCGCCTCGTCGGCGCCCTGGAATACGGGCGTCTTGGCGTTGAAGCCGAGCAGGCGCGCGGCCCATCCGAGATGGGTCTCCAAGATTTGCCCCACATTCATCCGGCTGGGCACGCCCAGCGGGTTCAACACGATGTCCACCGGTGAGCCATCCGGCAGGAACGGCATGTCCTCCTCGGGCACGATGCGGGCAACAATCCCCTTGTTGCCGTGCCGGCCCGCCATCTTGTCCCCGACGGAGATCTTGCGTTTCTCCGCCAGGTACACCTTCACCAGCTGGATCACGCCCGGCGGCAGCTCATCGGGCTGGAGAATCTTGTCAATCTGGTCTTCCGCTTTCTCCTCGATCCGCGCGCGCTCCCGATTGGCCGCGTCCACGGCGCCCCGGAGACGCTCGTTGGCCGCCTTGGAGGCCACGCGCAGCGTTTTGAGATCCACATCGGCCCAGTCCACCTCGGCCAGGATCGGCTTGGTGAGTTTGGAGCCGCTGGGAAGAAACTCCTCGACCGTTCCCGCCCGCAGCATCAGCGCGACTTCCTGACCCTGGAGCAATTCGGTCAACTCCTCAAACAGCACGGTCGTAATCCGGGCCTTTTCGTCCCCTTCCAGGCGCCGGACGTCGCCGATCCGCTCCCCGCGGTCCTTCTCCACCACCTGGTCCTCGACTCGGGAGAAGATCTTGACGTCGATCACCACGCCTTGCATCCCCGGTGGGACTCGGAGGGAGGAGTCCTTCACATCCTTGGCCTTCTCCCCGAAGATGGCGGTGAGCAGCTTCTCTTCCGGCGAAAGTTCGGTTTCCCCCTTGGGCGTGATCTTGCCGACCAAGATGTCGCCCGGACGCACGTGCGCCCCGATGCGCACAATCCCGCGCTCGTCGAGATCCACCAGGGCTTCCTCGGAAACGTTGGGGATCTCGCGGGTGATCTCCTCCTGCCCGCGCTTGGTGTCCCGTACGTGCAGCTCCAGCTCCTGGATGTGAATGGAGCTGTAGACGTCGTCTTTCACCAGCCGCTCGGACAGGACGATGGCGTCCTCGAAGTTGTGGCCGTACCACGGCATGAAGGCCACCACCACGTTGGCGCCCAAGGCCAACTCCCCATGCTCGGTCCCCGGTCCGTCCGCAATCACCTGGCCAGCCGTTACCCGCTCGCCCACCCGGATCAAGGGACGCTGGTTGATCGCCGTATCCTGATTGGTTCGCCAGAACTTCTTGAGCCGGTAGCGGTCATGCTGCATCAGACGGGCGAGCGGCTGCTCGTCCCGGTCGGCCGCATCCAACCCGGTGTCAACCAGGATCTCGTCCGCGGTCACGCGGCTCACCCGGCCGGCCCGCCGCGCCACCACCACCGCACCGGAGTCCTCGGCCACCTTGTCCTCCAGCCCGGTGCCGACGTTCGGCGCCTGGGGGAACAGCAACGGGACCGACTGGCGCTGCATGTTGCTGCCCATCAGCGCGCGATTGGCGTCGTCATGCTCCAGGAACGGAATCAGCGCCGCGGCGATGGACACCAGTTGCTCCGGCGCCACGTCCATGAAGTCAATCCGGCCCGGCGTCAGCAGCGGGTAGTCGTCACGCTTGCGGCACAAGACCACCTCGCCGGCGAAGCGGTTCTGCTCGTCCAGGGGCGCGTTGGCCTGCGCCACGGCGAATTCTTCCTCCTCCGACGCCGACAGCCAGCGAAGTTCCGCCGTGACCCGACCGTCCTTGACCACTCGATACGGGGTCTCGATAAACCCCAGCTCGTTGACGCGGGCGTAGGTGGACAGGCTGGTGATCAAGCCGATGTTGGGTCCTTCGGGCGTCTCGATGGGGCACATCCGGCCGTACTGGGAGTAATGCACGTCGCGCACCTCAAAGCCGGCGCGCTCCCGGGTGAGCCCGCCCGGCCCCAGGGCGCTGAGCCGGCGCTTGTGCGTCAACTCGGCCAGCGGATTGGTCTGGTCCATGAACTGGGAAAGCTGCGAACTCCCGAAAAACGCCTGGATCACGGCGCTCACCGTCCGGGCGTTCACCAGATCGTCCAGCGTGATCTTGTCCGGATCGCTGTTGATGCTCATCCGCTCCTTGATGAGCCGCGCCATCCGGGAAAGTCCCACGGAGAACTGGTTGGCGATCAGCTCGCCGACCGTCCGCACCCGCCGGTTGCCGAGGTGGTCAATGTCGTCGGTGTAGCCCCGCCCCTCGGAGAGTTCAATCAGGTAGCGGATGATGGCGACGAAGTCCTCCTCGGTGAGGACGGTGTGCGTCAGCGGCACGCCGACCTTGAGCCGCTGGTTGATCTTATAGCGACCGACGCGGCCGAGGTCGTACCGCTTGGGGTTGAAGAACAGTCGCTCCAGGGCCGCGCGCGCCGTCTCCAGGTTCGGCGCCTCGCCGGGCCGGAGCAGTCCGTAGATCTGTTCCAGCGCCTCCGCTTCCGAGGACGTGGGATCTTTGGCCAGGGTGTTCTTGATCAGCTGTGACTCCCCCCGCGCCGACGAGGCGAGGACATCGACCTTCACCGCACCGGCCTTGAGCAACCTTTTCTTGAGCGGCTCCGACAGATCCCGCCCGGCCTCTGCCAGGATTTCACCGGTCGCGGGATCCGGAACGTCAAACGCCAGCACGGGCCTCTCTTCCCGTTCCCGCACCGTGGTCGGGCGGTCCTCCTCCCGCAAATCCAGGGTCGAGTACCGGGCAAACACCCTGACGGTCTTGACACCCGCCCGCCGCAGAGCGTTGTACCGTTCCGCGCCCAGTTCCTCCCCTTCCCGGAGCAACGGCGCACCCGCGGGATCCTCCGCATTCGCCACCGTCTCCGCCACCAGGGCGCCGATCACCTCGCGCCGGAGGGCGCGCTCGTCGAGCTTGGCGCCCAGGTCGAGCGGCTTGGTGGCGTAGAACAGCCGGAGAATCTCACTGTTGCCGCCGTACCCAAAGGCGCGCAGCAGGGCCGTCGCCGGGAATTTCTTCTTCTTGTCAATGTGCACATACACCACGTCGTGGATGTCGACCGTGAACTCCACCCACGAACCGCGGAACGGGATGATGCGCGCGCTATACAGGCGCTGCCCGTTGGGGTGTATGGTCTCCTCGAACACCACCCCCGGCGAGCGGTGCAGCTGCGACACGACCACCCGCTCCGCACCGTTGATCACGAACGTCCCAAGGGGTGTCAAGATGGGCAACTCGCCCAAGTACACTTCCTTCTCGATGATGTTCTTGGGGCGCCGCACCCCGCTCTCGAGCGTCTCGTTGACGATGAGCCGCAGCGTGGCCTTGAGGGGAGCAGAGTAGGTCATGTCCCGCTCGATACACTCCTCCACGCTATACTTCGGCTCCCCCAGGGCGAACCGGACGAACTCCAGCGAGTAGTTCCCGTTCACGTCCGAGATGGGGAACACTTCGCGGAACACCCGTTCCAACCCCACGTCGGCCGCGGCCGCACCGTCCGTGGGAGTCAACAAAGCGTCGAACGCCGCCGTCTGGATGTCGAGCAGGTGCGGCATCGGCATCACCGCGGGCAGCTTGGCAAAGGAAATCACCGGAGTCTTAGTCATGCCGTCGTCCTCACCGAACGCAAAACGGCCCGGCGGCCACGGACCTCAGTCCGCGACGCCGCGAGGGCTCGCCAGGGAATGCAGGAATTGTGTAACGCCAGGTCGCGAATCGTCATGAACCGTCCAAGCCGAAGTAGGAACCGCGCGGCCCGGGGACCTGCCCCGGTGCCGCCAGCGGCTACTTCAGCTCGGCGGTCGCGCCCTGATCCTCAAGCTTCTTCTTGACGGCCTCGGCTTCCTGCTTGGAGAGGCCTTCCTTCACCGTCCCCGGCGCACCGTCCACCAGGTCCTTGGCTTCCTTCAGGCCCAGGGAGGTCACTTCACGGACCGCCTTGATGACCTGGATCTTCTTGGCACCGCTGTCCTTGAGAATGACGGCCCACTCCGTCTGCTCTTCGGTCACGGCAGGCGCTTCGCCACCCCCGCCCGCCGCCGCCGCCGCCACCGGGGCGGCGATCGTGACGTTGAACTTCTCCTTGAACGCCTCGATCAACTCGGCCAGCTCGAACACGGACATGGTACCGATGGCCTGGAGAATGTCGTCTTTACTCAGCGTCGTCGTCGCCATGCGTCTGTCTCCACCAGGTTACGCAGCGCCCGAGCGCTGCTCGCGAAGCGCCTCGAGGGCGCCGACCAACTGATACAGCAAGCCATTGAGCGCCCCGGCGAACGCGGACATCGGCGCCTGGAAGGCCCCGCCCAGCTGCCCCAGCAACTGGTCCCGCGTGGGCAGCGTGGCCAACCGCGCCACCTCCGCCGCGCTCACCGGACGCCCCTCCAGGCGCCCGGCCTTCACGGTCGGGCGCTGGAACTCCTTTTCGAACTCCGCCAGGATCTTGGCGGCCCCCACCGGGTCCCGCTCGGCAAACACCAGCCCCGTGGGCCCCTTGAGGGCCTCCTCAAATCCCGGCACGGCGGCCTCGCGCAGCGCGCGCACCGCCAGCGTGTTCTTCACCACCACATACTCGACCCCGGCGCCACGGAACCGCCGCCGCAGGGCAGTCAGGGTCTTCACCTTGAGGCCGGTGAAATCGGTCAGGTAAATCGTCGAGGCCCGGGCCAGCCTACCCGTCAACTCCACCACCACCTCGGCCTTCCGGGTGCGATTCATCGGTACCCGGCCGGATCCACCGGCACGGCGGGCCCCATGGTGCTGGACACCGTGACCGACCGGATGTAGGTCCCTTTGGCCGCAGGGGGTTTGCCCTTCACCACCGCCTCCATGAAGGAGTTCAGGTTCTCCGCCAACTGCTCGGCTTTGAAGGACACCTTCCCAATGGGCGCGTGGAGATTGCCGGTCTTGTCCACGCGGAATTCGATCTTGCCGGCCTTGACGTCGCGCACGGCCTTGGCGACGTCCATGGACACGGTGCCGGACTTGGGATTCGGCATCAGGCCCCGGGGACCCAGAATGCGACCCAACTGGCCTACCTGCCCCATCATGTCCGGCGTCGCCACAATCACATCGCAGTCCAACCAGCCGTCCTTGATCTTCTGGACGTATTCCGGCCCTACGAAATCAGCGCCGGCCGCCTCGGCTTCGCGCGCCTTGTCACCCTGCGCCAACACCAGCACGCGTACCTTCTTCCCCGTGCCGTGCGGCAGGACCACGGTGCCGCGCACAATCTGGTCGGCGTGCCGGGGATCCACGCCGAGTCGCACGGCGATGTCTACCGTCTCGTCAAATTTCGCGAAGGCCGCTTGCTTGACGGCCTCGACGGCGTCGCGTGGAGGATAGGCCTGCTCCCGACGCACCCGCGCCACGGCGCCGCGGAACTTCTTTCCCACCGCCGGCATCAGTCCACCACCTCGATGCCCATCGAACGCGCGGTCCCGGCGATGATCAGGACTGCCGCGTCAAGATCGTTGGCGTTGATGTCCGGCATTTTGATTTCCGCGATCTTCCGCACCTGCGCGCGTGTTACACGGCCCACCTTGTCGCGGTTCGGCGTGGCGGACCCTTTGTCGACCCCTGCCTCCTTGCGCAGCAACACCGCCGCCGGTGGCGTCTTGGTGATGAAGGTGAAGCTGCGGTCCGCGTAGATGGTGACTTCGACCGGAATGATCATCCCGGGCTGTCCCTGCGTCTTGGCGTTGAACTGTTTGCAGAACTCCATGATGTTCACGCCATGGGGACCCAGCGCGGTGCCTACGGGAGGCGCCGGGTTCGCCGCGCCCGCGGGAACCTGCAGCTTGACGAAGGCCGCGACGCGTTTCTTCGGTGGAGCCATGTGGTCGATCTCCTAGCGCGAGACGGCTAACCGTCTGCTCCCACGTGACGCCGTGGTGGGCGATGACTTCGTAACCTAGCCCCACACCCAACTGTCTCACCCGCGGCAGCCCTTCACAACCCCTCACCCCTGTAGAAGCGGCAGCCTGCCCTTCTGCCTTTCCTGCCGCTCTGCCGCTCTGCCGCTCTGCCGCTCTGCTAGTGCGCCTTCAACTGCAAGTAGTCCAGCTCCACGCTCGTCGGACGCCCGAACAAGCTCACCGACACCCGCACCTTCCCCTTGTCCGACAGGACTTCTTCCACGGTGCCGCTGAACTCGGAGAACGGCCCTTCGGTGATCTCCACCACCTGCCCCACCAGGAAGGGGATCTCCTCCTTCGGCTCCGGCTCGGCCGTCGGCTCCTCGATCCCCAGCAACCGGTTGACCTCATCCTGGCGAAGCGCCTGCGGCGTCCATCCCTGGCCGACGAACTTGATCACGCCCTGAATACTGTTGATCACGTGCGCCGTTTCCTGGTTCATCACCATCTCAACCAGCACATAGCCGGGAAAGATCTTCCGCTCGACCGTGACTTTCTTCCCGTTCTTGATCTCAACCACTTGCTGCGTCGGAACCAGAGCCTGGCGGATGAGCCGCTCCCCGTCCGGCCGCGCGTCGGGCTGAATCCGGCGGTCGATCAGCGAGCGCACTTTGTTTTCGTGGCCCGCCGTGGTCTGGATCGCATACCACCGATAGTCCATGGCCGTCCCGATCACCCGAACGCCCGTCCCAGCCAGTTCACCAGCAGCAGCGCGAAGCCCCAGTCCACGAAACCGATCAGCAGGCCGGCGGCGATCAGGAACACCACAATCACCCCCGTGGACTTCCTCAACTCTTCCCAGCGAGGCCAAGTGACCTTCCGAATCTCGGCGCGCACCTCCGTCACGTAGTGCGCCGCGCGTGCGGCGAGCCGCACGGCGGCCGGCCGCGTGGTTTCCACGTTGGCTTCGTTCACTTCGATTCCTTGTGCGCCGTGTGCCGGCTACACCGGGGACAGAACTTCTTCCACGCCACGCGCTCGGGGTGCTTGCGCCGGTTCTTGGTGGTGAAGTAGTTCCGCTCCTTACACTCGGTGCATTCCATGATGATGTTTTCGCGCGGCATGTCCGTCCCTCGTCCGTCCGGTCCTCTGTCTGTCCCTCCGCCAAGCTCGCGACCGGGATTGAACCGGTGACCTCGTCCTTACCAAGGACGCGCTCTACCGACTGAGCTACGCGAGCGGTGCTCCCCGCGCCTCCAGCCACCTCAAGACCGATGAGTCAGAGCGGGCGACGGGACTCGAACCCGCGACCCTCAGCTTGGAAGGCTGATGCTCTACCAACTGAGCTACACCCGCAAACCACCCGCGCCGGCCAGTGGTGGGGGAAGGATTCGAACCTTCGTAGGCTGACGCCGGCAGATTTACAGTCTGCTCCCTTTGGCCACTCGGGCACCCCACCGTTGCCCGCACCCGAACGGTGCGGAGCAGGACGTCGCACCCCCACCGGGTACGCCGCTCCGGGCGGCGGAATTGGTCGCGCCCGCCGCCACCGCTGGAGCTGACGAAGGGACTCGAACCCTTAACCTGCTGATTACAAATCAGCCGCTCTACCGGTTGAGCTACGTCAGCGACTAGTCCGTTCTGCGCAAGCCTTCTATCGTAACCAGGGTCTGTATCAGAGTCAACTACGCCATTTTGCTCGACTTGCGGCCCCGTGGGTCAGCTCGATCGGAGCCGCCAGCGGGTTCCTCCCCCCGTGTCTTCCAGCTCGACGCCCCGAGCCGCCACCTCCTGCCGAATCGCGTCCGCGCGCTGGAAATCCCGGGCCCGCCTGGCGGTCTGCCGTTCGGCGATCCGAGCCTCTACCCAGGCCTCCAGCGTATGGTCAGCCCCCGGCGCGGCGGGGAGCAAGTCCAGAACGCGCATCGCCCGGTCGAACGCCCCAAGCCCGGCCGCCGCCGCACCACGATCCCAGCGACCGGCATCCAGCTCCCGGTTGGCGGCACGCACGAACGTGAACAGGGCGGCCAGCGCTCCCGGGGAGTCCAGATCGTCATCGAGCGCCGCATCAAAGGCGGTGAGGAAGTCCCTGATCTCAGGCGGTTCGGGGCCGCCATCTCTCGATCCGTCCATCCGCCCACTCGCCGCCTCCACCAGCCTCCCCCGGAAGTCCCCCAGCCGCCGGGTCCCTTCAGCCGCCGCCTGCAAAGCGTCATCCGTGAAATGCAGCTGCTGGCGGTAATGGGTTGAGAACACCAGCATGCGAAACCCGGCCTGGTCCACGCGCTCCTCCCGCAGGTCCCGAACGGTCAAGACATTACCGAACCGCTTGGACATCTTGCTGCCCGCCACCGTCAAGAACTCTCCGTGGAGCCAATAGCGCGCGAAGGGCTGACCGGTCACCCCTTCGGATTGCGCGATCTCGTTTTCGTGATGTGGGAAGATGAGATCCACGCCGCCGGCGTGGATGTCCAGCGTCGCTACGCCAAACCGGCTGATTTCCTTGAGCGCCATGGCCGAACACTCCAGATGCCAGCCGGGCCGCCCGCGGCCAAACGGCGCGTCCCACGCGGCGCCGACCTGCTCGTCGACGGGCTCGGCAAACTTCCACAACGCGAAATCGCGGGCGTCCTCCTTGGCGTACTCGTCGTTGGCGATGCGGGCGCCCGCCTTGAGCTCGCGTTGCTCCACCCGCGAAAGCCGGCCGTACGCAGGGAACCGCCCGATCGCGAAGTACACCCCGTCCTCGCCTTGATAGGCCAGGCCCTGCGCCAGGAGGCCCGCCACCATCTCGATCATGGGCGCGACATACGCGGTCGCCCGCGGGTACGTCTGCGCGGGCTGAATGCGCAAGTAGTCGCGATCCTCAAAGAACGCCCGGACGTAGGGCTCGGTGTGCACCACCAGCGACACGCCGGCTTGGGCGGCGGCCTTGATCGTGCGATCGTCCACGTCCGTGAGGTTCATGACGTGGAATACCTCGTGGCCGGTCACTTCCAGGTAGCGGCGCAGCAGATCTTCGAAGAGGAAGGTCCGGAAGTTCCCGATGTGGGCGTAGTTCCACACGGTCGGACCGCAGGTATACATGGTAACCCGGGAGGCCTGGAGCGGTTCGAACGCCTCCACCCGCCTGCTGAGCGTGTTGTAGAGCCTCAGCGTCATCGCTCGGCCGCCGACTCCGAGGGACCCGCCAGTCGCCGCAGAAGCGCGTCCGGGTCTCCCACGTGGAGGGTCCGCTGTGGGAAGGGGATCTCGATGCCTTCTTTATCGAACCGGTTCTTTATCCGTCGGCGGAGTTCACGGGAGACACTCCACTGCTTCCCGGGCAAGGTCGCGGCCACCAACCGGATGTTGACCGCGCTGTCGGCCAGCGATTCCACCCCCCACACAGCCGGCTCATCGGTGAGCAGGGGCCGCCAGGTGTCATCGCGCCAGAACTCCGCGACCTCGTCGCGCATCACCCGGATCACGCCGTCCACATCCTCCTTGTAAGCGACTCCGAAATCCAGCACGGCCCGCGACCATCCGCGCGTCTTGTTGGCGACGATGCCGATGCTCCCATTGGGAATCACGTGCAGCACGCCATGTAAGTCTCGCAACATGACCACCCGAAGCGTCAGGCGTTCGACGACCCCGCCCACTCCGTTAATCTCTACGATGTCACCGACGGCAAACTGGTTTTCGAGAAGGATGAAGAAGCCGCTAATGACATCCTTGACCAGGCTCTGGGCACCGAACGAGATGGCCAGGCCGGCCACGCCCACGCCGGCCAGCAGGGGCGCGATCTCCATGAAAAGGTTGAGGATGGTGAGTCCGGCACCGAGCGTGATGGCGACAGCCCCGACGCTGTTGAGCAGTTGGGCGAGGGTGCGTCCGCGTTGCTCGCGTTCGGTGAGCGCCTCGGGGTCGCCGTCATCCACCGCTTGCTCGATGCGGCTGGTGAGCAGCCTGAGCACTCGGAACGCGAGATACGCACCGAGCAGGATGCCGCCGACCTGCATGGCCCGCACCAGAACCAAGGCGAGGTCGATCTCCAGAGCAGCAGCAAGGCCGGCCAGGCCACCGGTCCCCTGAAGCGCTAGTGGCACCGAAGCTACTAGCACCGCCAGGACCCTCTCAACCGCTTAAATGACAACATGTTCCGCCGTAACCTAGGCGGGGGCTGAAGGCAGGTCAACCAACTCAGGTCATGGGGTGCCCAACACCAGGGCCGCAGCCAGAGACCGGAGCCAGAAGGTGGTCAGACCGGCAAGGGCCACGCAGCCGAGGGGCAGCGCCACATGCCACGCCGTGGGCCCGTCACGATCCAATTGACGAAGACCCGCCGACCAGATGACCACGCACCAACCGGCAAAGAGATTCAAACGGGCGTTCACGGACAGCAGCCAGTCCGGTGGCGCGTCGTCCCGCCACCAGAACAGCAGGGCGCCGGTGGCAAAACGCTGGGGCAGGGCGATGGGGAATCCGGGAACCGGCCGCGACGGCGTGTCCACCAGGTAGGACACCGCCAGCTCGCCTCCGCGCTGCACCAGCAGGGGTACCAACCCGGCGATGGCGATGGCCCAGAGCGCACGCCGCCGGTCCTCGGCCACGGCGAGCACCGGCTCAGAGGCGATCACCAGCAGCACGGCCGCCAGGACCAGGGTCGGAGGTGGAACCAGGCGATCCACCACGATCACGCGGAGCAACCCGGCGTGCATCGCGGCGCGGTGCAAGTCGCGGAGCATGTCTCCGCCCGGCGCCAGGGCCTGGTCCAGCAGCGTGAGCTGCCGAGGAAGCGTGGCGCTGCTCACGGCCGTCACAAGGATGGCCAGGAGAACGGCCAGGCCGAAGGGGCGCGGCTGCTCCGCGACGGCGCGGCACGCGGCACCCGGGCGCAACAGCGCCATGGCTAACACCCGAAGCAGCGCGCCGCTCACGCCAGCGACCCCCCCGTGACCGCGGCTTCCACCAGCAAATCCTCCAGCACGCGATACCGAACGCGTGAGGCGGCGACCGGAATGCGTTCGCTGCGGCACGCCGCGAGCACCGCTTCCACCGTGAGCCCCCCCGCGAGGGGGATGACTACGCCATCCCCGGTGCGGACGGCGCCGCGGAAACGGTCGATCAGCCACGCAACGCGACCAATGCCACCCCCATTCAGCGAGAGCTCGGCCATACGCTCCCGCAGCAGGCCCGCCATGGAAACGTCCGCCAGCAATCGGCCGCGCCAGAGGACCAGCACGCGGGTGGCCAGTCGTTCGATGGTCGCGAGGTCGTGGGAGGCCAGCAGCACCACTCGACCGGCAGCCGCCAGGTCCGCCGCGGCATCGCGAAGGCGGCGCGCCACCAGGGGATCCACGCCGCTCAGTGCTTCATCCAGCAGCAGGACCCGGCGTCCCAGCATGGCTGCGGCGGCGAACCCCAGACGCTGGGCCATGCCGCGGGAATACTCCGCCACCGACCGGCCGGCGAACTCCTCCAGTCCGCCCACTTCAATGCCCCGCCGGACGAACGCGACACGCGCTGAAGGAAAACGGGCACGGTGGCCGGCCAGGTAGGAAAGCCACTCGACGCCGGTGAGCTCGGGCGGGATCACCGGGGGATCAGGCGCATAGCCGACCTCACGGCGGGCCGCCCGGGTCCCGGCCGTGAGACCCGCGATCGTTGCCTCCCCTGAGGTAAGAGGCAGGTCTCCCGCCAACAGCCGGAGCAAGGTGGTCTTGCCCGCGCCGTTGGGGCCCACCACGCCAATGATCTCTCCCTCGTTGGCGGTGAACGAGCAATCAGCGATAGCCTCGCACGGAGCACCCCGAGAGCCGAACAGCCGCCGGGCTCCGCAGCAGGCGATGAGGGGGGCGTCCGCCGGGCTCACGTCGACACCGCCCTGGTTTCTGCCCGAAAGAACCGTTCAGCGCTCCACGCGAGGGCGGTCAGGCCGACGGCGATCCAGGCGAGGAGCACGCTGGGATCTTCCGGTCCCTGGCGACCGACCCACCGGATCACCCGCCAGGGCAGAGGCAGGATGTTCCAGGCCCACCCAAGGGGCCGGGCGACAGCGGGCCATTCTCCGACCAATGCGACGAGGCCGGAGGGCGGAACCACGCCCAGCCAGGCGGTCAAGAGCCCGACGACCGCCGCCGGAGAGGAACCGAGAATGGGAGTAAGGGCCGCGGTGCCCACGGCCACCGCGGTGCCGTACAGGACTAGGCCCGCCGACACCCGGACCAGGTACTCCAGGGAAGCGCCCGGCAGGACCAACAACGCGGCTCCGGCAAGCGCCAACGGGTGGACCAGCAAGAGGGCGCCGGTGAGCCGCCCCACCGGGGTGATCCACCAGGGTGCCGCCGCCGCGCGGTGCGCCGCCAGGGCGCCACCAGGAGCGAACAGTCTCGAGGCTGAGACCACGGCCAGTACACCGGCGGCCACGACCGCCAGGGGTGCCCGAGCGGGACCCGGGGCGGGGTTTTGGCTGGTGGCTGCAGCGAGAAGGACCAGCACCAGAATGGCCGCCAGACGAGGCGCGCGGTGCCGGCTCACCAGTTGCGCACCCAACACGATGTCGGCCTTCACCGCGCGGAGCGTTACGGCCCGCGCGGGGGGGTGTGGATGGGGTGCCTGCGGCACCCCACCCCCGTCGGTCAGCCGGCCGTTGTTCATGCTAGAACCAGCAGAAGGCCCCGCGGATGATGTAGCACCATCCGCGAATGGCGATCAGGTATTCCGAGTCATTGGGAAAGTCCCCATCGCAGTCTCCAATCGTGTCCGTCAGACAGCTCACCGCCGCGGCGTCCGCCGGCTTGGGATTCGGCGTCATGCCGACCGCGCCCGCGAGCACCAGGGCCCAGAGAAATCGCTTCATGGCAACCTCCTTACCGTGCAATGGCACGGCTGCAATGCCGACCGTCCGACGGATCCGACAGTCGGACGGGCGCAAAGGTAGGAGGCGAGGGCCGTGCCGGTGGTATGAAAAACACGCAAGATGGATCAAATCATCGCGGGAACGACCGGCGGGTGGCCCCGGATGTGCGCGGCCCAGGCGTGGCGCTAGTCGGGCAGCCGAACGGTGCGCAGCTCGCCGCTGGTGGAGACCAGCACGGCCGAGGGTACGGCATCCCGTGGCGCGTCCCCGTAGACCTGTTCAACCAGCACGTGCCGCACCACGACGATGGTCGCGGCGAGCAAGGGGACGGCGATGATCAGCCCCAGGACACCGATGAGCGTCGCCATGATGAGGACGCTCATGATGGTCAGCACCGGTGGCAGGCGGATGCGTTCTTGGAAGATCAGCGGGGCGACGATGTTGGCCTCGACCAGATGAATGGCGACGCCCAGGAAGGCGACGGCCAGTGCATGTATCCAGCCGCCGCTCCCCAGCACGAAAATGGCCGGTAGGACGCTCGACACGATGGTGCCGAAGAACGGGACAATGGCCACGAGGCCGGTGAACACACCGAACGCCAGGGCATACGGGACGCGGAGCAGCGACAACCCGACGGCGGTCAGAACGGCGAGGACCGCCATGGCCAGGAGCTGGGCCCAGATCCAGGCGCGCATGGTGTCGGCGAGGTCGGCCAGCACCGTGCGCGCGATGTGCCGGACGGGCGGCGGCACCAGCGATACCAAGCCGGCGCGGTAGAGTTCAGGGTCCCGGGCCAGGTACAGCGCCATGGCCAGCACGCTCACCAGTTCCACCACCAGGGCGCCGCCCGCCGTCAGGTACGGAACGAACGAGGCGCGGAGGAACTGGGTCAGATCGTCCACCAGGCCCTCAAGCAGTCCTCCGCCTTCCGGACCCAGCGCGGTGCGCTCGAGCAGGGGGTACTGGCGCGCGAGCTGGAGCAACAGGGTTTCCAACCGGGCGGCCAGCGCGGGCAACGACGCGATCAATTCCTGGGTCTGCCGGACCACCGGGGGCACCACCAGCGCGCCGATCCCCACGGAGGCGACGACGGTGAAGAGCACCGTGCCGGCCAGGGCGGGCCCGCGCGACAGCCTGCTCAGACGGACGATTCTGCCGGTAACGGCGGAGAAATAGGTGGCGAGTAGCGCCGAGATGAAGACGAGGAACAGCACCTCGGCGACCTTGCCGAGGAAGACGAGCAGGAGACCGACGGCGAACAGGACAACGAATGTGGCCGCGAGCCGCCGGCCTCCGGGCTCGCTCACGTCAACTCTCCTTCTTGTCCTCCTCGTCCAGCAGCTCGGCCTCGACCACGTGCTCCCCACCCTTGCCGGTGGGTAGCTGGCGGGCCTCGGCGGAGGAGCCGGCCGGCAGGACGCCCATCTTGCGTTTCAGCTCCAAGAGCTGCTGATCAGCCGATCCGCGGTACTCGAGCTGGTCAAACTGGCGGGCCAGCGAATCTCCGGTGAGCTCCCCAGCCAACTCAGCCGCCGCAACCGCCTGCCGCTCCATGTCCTCGATCCGCTCTGTCATACGCTCGAAACTCTCGAAAGCGCTCTTGTCCGACATGCCGGCCATGGTCGCCTGAATACGGCCCTGCGCTTCCGCCCTGCGGGCGCGGGCAATGAGGATGTTCTTCTTACGCTTGGCTTCTTCGATCTTGTCGTTGAGGACGCGGAGCTGGTCTTTCAGCGCCTCCGTGTCCGCTTTGTGTTTGAGCCAGGTCTCATGCAGCGCCTGTGCGTGTTGCAGGTGCTCGTTGTGCCGGACCAGCGCCTGCTTGGCCAGGTCGTCGCGGCCCTCCTGCACGGCCAGCACGGCCCGGCGTTCCCACTCGTCGGCTTGTTGTTTTTCTTTCTCCACCTGCGCCTGGAGCTTCTTCTCGTCAGCGATTGCAGCGGCCACATCCTGCTTGGTCTTGGCCAATTGCCCCCGCATGTCGAGCACCAGTTGCTCAAGCATTTTCTGGGGGTCCTCGGCCTGGCCGATCAAGGCGTTGACCCATGACCGAACGACGGTCGACATGCGCTGAAAGATGCCCATGGCCCGCTACGCCTCCCTAGATCAGGTCCGGCTCCCGCCGTCCGGCAACGCACCGCTACGCCGCATGGCGGTCAACGTGCGCTCCGCAAAATCTACTCGTTCAGCCAACTCCGCCACTTCCTCGCGCAGGAGGCGGTGGTCTTCGGTGATCTGCGCCGCGAACTCCTCGAACCGCGCCCCTCCGCCGGCTGCCTGAGGACCCTGCCGGATTCGCTCGGCCATTGCCGTCCCCAGCGGGGACTTGGCTACGATCACCAGCGCGATCGCCATGAATATCCATTCCATATCACGCCTCGCCAGTCAGGTCACGGCCGGACAGGGGCGTTGTCAGCGTGCATTCCCGCCGCCTTTTTCCGGAAGCGGCTCGGCCTCCCGGCGCTGGAGCAACAGACGCTCGGCGAAATCCAATCGTTCCTGCACCTCCGACAACGTCCCACGGAGATCCTCGACCTCTTGCCGCAGTTCCTCCACCGCCCCGTCCTGGTCCGACCCGCCCGCGCGCCGTGCCGCCAGCCGGTCCGCCAGCGCCCGGCCCAAGGGACCCCTGAGCACGATGGTGGAGCCCACGGTCAGGATGAGCGTGGTCACCACGACCATGGGCGCGAAGAACTCCATTATGCCCCACTCCCGGGTCCGCCGCGTTCAGGCAACCGTGCGTGATCACGCTGCTGCGCCAGCAGCCGCTCGGTGAAATCCATGCGTTCCTGAAGTTCCGACAGTTCCTGCCGCACCCTCTCCAGATCATCGAGGATCGCCTGCTGAGTCTCATGCACCCGCCCCAGCGATTCTACCGAGCCAGCCGGCGTCCCAGAGCGAATGCGGTCGGCGATGGCCCGCCCGATGGGTGAAATCGCCAGCAAGAACGCCGACCCCCCGCCGAAGATCAGGACGATTGCCAGAATGTCCTCCATTCAGCGCTCCCCCGGACCTGCTGAGGGAAGCCGCTCGCGCTGAGGTTGGGTCAGCAGTCGTTCGGTAAAATCCAGCCGTTCCTCCAACTCCGGCACCCGCCTGGCAACCTCCTCCACCGCCTCCATTCGCGCGCGGAGCTCTGCGACCTCCGACGGGACCGCACCGCCTTGCGCCACCATCAGCCGCTCGTGCCGTCGGTCCAGCCATCGCATCACGATGCGGTAGACTCCGAACCCACCGAGGGTGGCCATCCCCATGCCCACCAAGGGGAAGATGACATTCTGCACCCAGAGCCAGTCATCCATGGTTAATACCCGGGGCTGGTGCGCGCACGGTTCAGGTCGTCGGGCCTACCCGGTTGTTTTCGCGGTACTGCGCCAGCAACCGCTCGGTAAAATCCACCCGCTCCTCCAACTCCCCGATTCGACCCTCCAGATGGGCCAGCCGCTCCGCCTGCTCGGCCGCGCCTGCACCGACAGTCCCGCTGGACGCCCGCAGCTTTTCTTTCACGTACCATCGGAATGTGGCAAGCCCTCCCCACGCAAGCGCGAACGCCATCCCCAGAACGGGGAAGAAGTACTCCGGCGGCAGGAATTGAGGAGGCATGGGTGGCTCCTTTCATCAGGACGGCAAGTGGCCGGATTCGCGCTGGCGCGTCAGCAGGCGCTCGGCAAACTCCAGCCGTTCCTCCATGTCACTCAGCCGGCCGGTCACGTCTTCGATGGCGTCAAAGCGCCGCCGCAGCTCGGACACTTCGACCCGCAGCGCCGCCGCCTCGGCCGCACCGAATTCCCCCGAGGGCTTCTGCTCGATCCGCCGGACGATGGCTTTGATGATCGGCAGGCCCAGGATCACACCCACCGCCATGCCTGCCAGGGGAATCACCACTTCGTTCCAAAACAGGAAATCCGTCGGCATCAGCCACCGCCCGGCAACGCTTCGCGCTCCCGTCCCTTCACCAACACTCGCTCCGTGAAGTCGAGGCGCTCTTCCAACTCCTCCAGGCGCGCCGCCACCTGCTCGACCGCTTCCACCCGAGTCCTAAATTCACCCAGCTCACCCCGCAGCGCCTCCACGTCGGCGTTCGCGCTCCCCGCGCTGCCTCGCTCGAGCCGACGCGCCAGGGCCCGCGCGAGGGGGGTCAACACCAGGCCGGTCATCACGATTCCGGCCACGGGGATGAGGAAGACGAGACCCTCCACGCTATTCGCCCCGCCCCGGCAGCGCCTCCCGCTCGCGCTGAGCGGTCAACAGCCGCTCGGCGAAATCCAGACGCTGCTCCACGTCCTCCAGCCGATGATAGACGTCTTCGACCTCGACGCGGAATTCGGCGGTCTCCTTGGCGGCATCATCCGAAGACGCCCGCCCCGAGATCCGCTCCGCTAGCGCCTTGCCCAGCGGCCCGCGCAGCACCAGGACGGTCGCCAACGACACGAAAAACGACATGGGTACGAGCACTTCGGGTCCACTCATGCGTGGCCGGTCTCCAGCGGCAGGACTTCCCCCCTACGCCCCATGTTTCAAAAAGTGTCATCGGGGACGGGATTGTAAAGCCGCACCCCTCAGGCAGAGCGCAGGATGGACGAAAGGAAGCGCCCGGTATGGGACGCGGCCACTGCGGCCACGGCCTCCGGCGTACCCTGCGCCACAATCCGGCCACCCGCGGCCCCTCCCGCGGGCCCGAGGTCAATGACCCAATCGGCGGTCTTCACCACATCCGGGTTGTGCTCAATCACTATGACGGTATTGCCCTTGTCCACCAGCCGGTGCAGCACGTCCAGCAGAAGGCGGACATCTTCGAAATGCAGCCCGGTGGTGGGTTCGTCCAGGATATAGAGCGTACGGCCCGTATCCCGCTTGCTCAGCTCGCTGGCCAGCTTCACGCGCTGCGCCTCACCACCGGACAGGGTCGTAGCACTCTGCCCCAGGTGGATGTAGCCCAGCCCGACGTCATTCAGCAGCTCCAGGCGGCTCTTGATGCGGGGCTGGTGTTCGAAGAACTCCAGCGCGTCGGCTACGGTCATCTCGAGAACGTCCGCGATCGATCGGGTGCGGTAGCGAACGTCGAGGGTTTCTCGGTTGTAGCGGCGACCCTTGCAGGTCTCACAGGGAACATACACGTCGGGCAGGAAATGCATCTCGATCCTCACCAAGCCGTCGCCCTGGCAGGATTCACATCGCCCGCCCTTGACGTTGAACGAGAAGCGGCCCGGCCCGTAGCCTCGGATCTTGGAATCCGCGAGCTCGGAGAAGAGCTCGCGAATAGGCGTGAAGAGCCCGGTGTAGGTCGCCGGATTGCTCCGTGGCGTTCGACCAATGGGGCTCTGGTCAATGGCGAGGACCTTGTCGATATGCTCCAGGCCCTCCAAGCGGTCATGCATTCCAGGGAGGACCTTGGCGCGGTAGAAGTGGCGAGCCAGGGCAAGGTACAGGATATCCGTGACCAAGGTGGACTTGCCGGAACCAGAAACACCGGTGACCGCTGTGAACAGGCCCAGGGGGAAGTCCACGGTCAGACGCTGGAGGTTGTGCTGGCGAGCGCCCACGACGCGGAGGACGCGCCCGGGGTCCATCAGGCGCCGGCGAGGCGGCACGCGGATTCGCAGCTCGCGGCGCAAGTAGCGACTGGTTAGCGACGTAGGGTGGGCCAGCACCGCCTCAAGGCCCCCCTGGACCACGACCTCACCCCCGTGACGCCCGGCCCGAGGCCCGAGATCCACCACGTAGTCCGCCGCGCGGATGGTCTCCTCGTCGTGCTCGACCACAATGACGGTGTTCCCCAGATCACGTAGCCCCCGCAGCGTGTCCAGGAGACGCGCGTTGTCGCGGGGGTGGAGTCCCACGGACGGCTCGTCCAGGATGTAGAGGACCCCCACCAGGCGAGAACCGATCTGGGTGGCGAGCCGAATGCGCTGCGCCTCACCGCCGGATAGCGACGCCGCCGACCTCCCCAACGTGAGGTACTCGAGGCCCACGTCGCAGAGGAACCGCAGCCGATCCACCACCTCCTTGAGGATCGGCGTGGCAATGTCGGTTCCGCCCGGTCCGGCGGCGACCTTACGCGGGAGGTCCTTCACGAAGCCTAGGGCTTCGGCCACCGGCACGTTCACGACCTCGCCAATGCTCCGTCCTCCGACCAGGACCGCCAGGCTTTCCGGTTTGAGACGCGCGCCTCCGCATGACTCGCAGGGAAGCTCGGTCATATACTCTTGCAGCTCCGTGCGGACCGCATCGGACGTCGTCTCGCGATACCGCCGCTCGACGGTCTTCAGGATGCCTTCCCACGCCGACTCGTACCGACCCTGGGTAGCACCGGACCCAACCGGGAACGAGAACGTGCGGTCCGGGACCCCTTCCAGCAGCGCGCGCCGGACTCGCTCCGGGAGCCCACCCCACGGCGCCGCGAGGTCGAACTTGAAGGCCCGCGACAGGGCCGGCAGCACCGCGCCGCGGAGGTACCCGGTGGGCTCGCCCCACGGCAGGACCACACCCTCGAGAATCGAGATGCTCGGGTCCCCCAGCACCAGGTCGGGGCTTACCACCCGTCGGACACCCAAGCCGGTACACCCCGGACAGGCGCCGTAAGGAGAATTGAACGAGAACTGCCGCGGTTCGAGCTCAAGCAGCGAATAGCCGCATTGCGGACAGGCAAAGCGTTCCGAGAAGGTGGTGGACACGGCGGATTTTCCCGTGCCGTATCGGACGACCTCCACCGTCCCATCCGCCGCGCGGAGAGCGGTTTCGATGGAGTCGTTCAGGCGTTTGCGGTCGCCCGCCCGGGCCACGAGGCGGTCCACGATGAGACCCACGTCATGGTTCATGCGCCGGTTGAGCTTGGGCGGCGACGCGAGCTCATACACGTCCCCGTCGATGCGGGCGCGGACGAAGCCCTGCCGGCGGGCGGTCTCAAACACGTCCTTGAACTCGCCCTTGCGTCCCCGTACTAGGGGGGCGACCACCTCGACCCGGGTACCGTCGGGCCAACCCAACACCAGGTCGGTGATCTGGCCGGCGTGCTGGCGCTCGATCGGGGATCCGTCCCGGGGGCAATGAGGGATGCCGACCCGGGCCCACAGCAGTCGTAGATAGTCGTAAATCTCCGTGACCGTCCCGACCGTGGATCGCGGGTTGTGTACGGCCGATTTTTGCTCGATGGAGATCGCGGGAGACAACCCCTCAATCTGATCCACGTCAGGCTTTTCCATGAGCCCGAGGAACTGGCGGGCGTAGGCGGACAGCGACTCGACGTAGCGACGCTGGCCCTCGGCGTAGATGGTGTCGAACGCCAGAGAAGACTTACCTGATCCGGAGAGCCCGGTGACCACGGTGAGGCGGTTCCGCGGGATCTCAACCGTGACGCTCTTGAGGTTATGAACCCTCGCGCCGCGGACGATCAGGCACTCACGGATTGGGCCCTTTCCAGACACGGATCAGGCGCTCCTCGAGCACGGATCACGCGATCCTCGGGCAGAGATCAACCAGTTCTCCAGCATAGCCTGGAAACGTAGGAGGGTCCGGGAAGTCGGGTCAACCGGCAGGGTCGGGCCGGGCGCTGGGTCGACCCAGCGCCGTGGGGCCGGACCTGCTTGCCTCTGGCTCGGTCGCTCCCTACTTTCTGCGTCCCATTTCTTCCGTTGGGGATGCGCGGCTATGGCAGCGGCCCCCAAGGCTGATTACCTGGTGGCGTTGACGACGCTGGGGACGGTGCCGGAAGCTCGGGCGATGGTGCGGGCCCTGGTGAAGCAACGCGTCATCGCCTGCGGCACGGTGCTCCTGCCGGGCGTGTCCATCTACCGCTGGGCCGGGGCAGTCACGGAGGCCGAGGAAGTGATAGTCCTGATGAAAACGCGACGGGACCGATGGTCCGCCCTGGAAGCGTCCATCCGGACACTGCACCCGTACGACGTTCCCGAGCTGGTGGCGCTGCCGGTGGAAGCCGGGCTGCCGGCGTACCTGGACTGGCTGACGGCGGAGACGCAGGAGGATGGCTCTTGACCCATTGGCGCCGGCGCATCAGACGTCGCCGACTGGAGTTGGCAGCCCGGGCCGGCGGGCGCACCCCCCCGGATACGGGTGCCGATGAGCGGGAGCCGCTGGCGGCGGCATTACCGTTCCACCTCATCTCCGAGGAGGTGGTCGGCATCGGAGAAGGGGCCTCACCCCCCCCGTCCGGGACCACGGAGCCAGTGGAGGAGACGCCAGTGGCCGCTTCCCCCGCGCCGCTGGAACCCGAGGCCGCCATTACCTCCACGGCGGCCGAACAGAACCTGCTCTGCCACGCGGCGGCGGAAGCCATCGAGCGCGGGGACTATCGCCGCGCGGAGGCGATCTGTCGCGAGGTCCTGGCGACCGATCCGGGGCACGCCGGGGCGCATCGGCACCTGGCACGGGCGTTCGATCGCTCCGGGGACCTAGAGCGGGCGCTGGCCGAGCTGAACGGATGCCTGACGCGGGACGGTCGCGACGCCATGGCTCGGATCAACCGGGCGGCGTTGCTGGGGAGGCGTGGGCGTTACGGTGAGGCGGAGCAGGACCTGCGGGTGGTGCTGGAAACGGATCCGGCGAGCGCCGAGGCGTACCATCAACTGGGCGTGGTGATGTCCCGGAAGGGCCTCTGGGCGGATGCGCTCCCCTACCTGCGCCGAGCCGTTGAGCTGGACGCCAGCCGGGGGGAAACCCATGTCTCGCTGGCCGAAGCGCTGAATCACGTGGACGACCTGCCGGGAGCGCTTCAGGCGTACCAGCGCGCCGTCGAATTGCGCCCCACCAACGCGAGGGCGCTGTGCGGCCTCGGCATCGTCCTGGACCGGATGAACCGGCCGGCCGACGCGGCTCTCATGTACCGGCGCTCGCGCGAGATCGCGATCACGTGATTCGGGTCGTGGTGGACGACATCGCGTTCCTGGCGGCGGACGCGGTGATTCGTCCCGCGACGGAGACGCTCGAACCCACATCCTCCGCGCTGCGGCACCTGGAACAGGTGGCGGGGGCGGCCCTCCAGGCGCAGATCCGGGTACAACAGGCCTTGGGCGTGGGCGCGGCGGTCGTGACGGCGGCCGGGGATCTTCCCACCGAGTTCGTGATCCATGCCGTGATCGCCGGGCGGCGCGAGCCGGTGTCCCGACTGACGGTCCAACGCGCGCTCACCAGCGCCCTGCAGCGCGCCGTGGATTGGGAGTTGGCGCGGGTGACCGTTCCGCCCATCGGGACCGGGGCGGGCAATCTCACCATGGAGGACGCCGCGGAGGTAATGTGCGACGTGCTCACCCGACACATGGCGGAAACCACCTTCCCGGCGGAGGTCCAGATCGTGGTCGAGTCCGAG
This sequence comes from Gemmatimonadales bacterium, assembly GCA_036393515.1. Lineage (GTDB taxonomy): Bacteria > Gemmatimonadota > Gemmatimonadetes > Gemmatimonadales > GWC2-71-9 > JACQHC01. The sequence goes on from DASWGV010000088.1 coordinate 55,701, forward strand.
GCGGAGAAGCAGGTGTTTGAGGGCTACCTCCGGCGCGTGGGTCCGTGACGCGCGGACGCATTGCGGCACTGATCCTCGGTGTCTGGGCCGCGGCCCTGGGATGGCTGGCCTTCCGTGAGTACCTCCCGTCGCGGTCCCAGCTCCTCGCCGAGGCGACGCTGTCGCTTCCCCCGGGCGCGACCTACTACGCGCTCTCGCTGGGAGGTGCCCAGATCGGTTTTGCCTCCAATACGGTGGATACGCTGGCCGACTCGATCAGCGTCGAGGACATCATGGTGCTGGAGGTCCCCGCGCTTGGCACCCTGCATCGGACGGACGCCCGCACCCGGGCGGTTCTGACGCGGCAGCTCCGGCTTCGGTCCTTCGAGGCGGTACTGCGCGGCGATCTGGGGCGGTTCGCGGCCCGGGGCCGGGTGCTGGGCGACTCGGTCCTGTCCGTAGAGTTCGAGAGTGGCGGGGCGACTGAAACCATGCGGGTGGCGCTGGCCCGGCCGGTGGTGCTGCCGGGCCTGGTGCCGCTCCAGGTGGCGTTCGGCGAGCAGGTACGGGTGGGCGGCCGCTACAGTCTGCGGATGTTCGATCCGCTGATCCTCCAGGAACGCGAGGTGGAGATACGCATCACTGGGGACTCGACGTTCACGGTGCCGGACTCCGCGGCGTTCGATTCGTCCGCGGGGCAGTGGGCGCCGGCCCGGTGGGATACGGTGCGGGCCTACCGGGTGGAACAGGACATGGGAGGCCTGACGGTCACCGCCTGGATTGACCAGGTCGGGCGGGTCGTTCGGGCCACGTCGGCGGCCGGGTTTACCTTGGAGCGGTCGGCGTTCGAGTTGGCCCACGAGAATTTCCGGCGTCGAGGGGCGGCACCCGACCTGGCGAGCGCGGGCGACGTGATCCGCCAGACGGCGATCGCCTCCAACGCCCGTCTGCCGAGCGGGTCGGCCCGAGTGCTGCGGATCCGGTTGGGCGGGGTAGACCTGGCGGGCTTCGACCTGTCCGGCGGTCGCCAAACCGTCCGCGGCGACACCTTGACGGTGCGCGTGGAACCAGCGGAACTGCTGGAGGCCGACTTCCAGATTCCCGCGCCGCCCTCCCGCTTCGGCCCGTTCATCCGGCCGGAGCCCCTGGTGCAGAGTAACGACCCTCGGATCCAGGCGCAGGCTCGCCAGATCGTAGGACGGCAACGCAATCCGCGCCGCGTAGCCGAGTTGTTGAACCGCTGGGTTCACGACAACGTCGACAAGGTCATCACGATCAGCGTGCCGAGCGCCGTCCAAGTCCTGGAAGGGCTGCGGGGGGACTGCAATGAGCACACGGTGCTGTACGTGGCGCTGGCCCGGGCCTTGGGGCTGCCGGCGCGGACGGCTGCCGGACTCGTGTACCTGGACGGCCGGTTCTATTACCATGCATGGCCGGAGGTGCACCTCGGCGATTGGGTCGCGGTGGACCCCACGTTCGGCCAATTCCCGGCCGACGCGTCCCACCTCCGGTTCACCGTGGGCGGGCTCGCCCGGCAGGTCGAGTTGATCCGGTTGATCGGGCGGCTGAGGCTGGACGTCATCAGTAGCGAACCATGAGAAACGGGATGTCCGAGCGACAGGACGGACGGAGACGGACCGACGGACAAGGGGACGGACGCGCGGAATCCGGTGCGACGGGCCTTCCCCGTCCCCCTGTCCGTCGGTCCGCCCCCGTCCGCCGCTAGGCCATACAACTGACCTGCATCACGCTCAATGATCCGCCTCGAAGGCCTGACCAAGACTTACGGCAGCTTTGTCGCCGTAGACCAGATTGACCTGCACGTGCCGAAGGGCGCGCTGTTCGGATTCCTGGGACCGAATGGCGCCGGGAAGACCACCACGCTTCGCATGATCGCCGGCATCCTGCGTCCCACGGCGGGACGCATCTGGCTGGGCGGTGACGACGTCGTCGCCGCGCCATTGGCCGCCAAAGCCCGCCTGGGATTCATCCCGGACCGGCCCTTCGTATATGAGAAGCTGACAGGGGCGGAGTTCCTGCGGTTTGTGGCGGGGCTCTACAGCCAGGACGGCGAGCGCGTGGAGCGGCGCATCGCGGAGCTGCTCGAGCTGTTCGAGCTCTCGGTCTGGAAGGACGAGCTGGTCGAGTCCTATAGCCACGGGATGCGGCAGAAACTGATCATTTCCAGCTCCCTGATCCATCGGCCGGAATGCATCGTCGTGGACGAGCCGATGGTGGGCCTGGACCCGAAATCCGCCCGGCTGCTCAAGGAGATCTTTCGCCATTTTGTGGACCGCGGCGGCACGGTGCTGATGAGCACGCATACGCTGGAGATCGTCGAGGCAATGTGCGATCGGATCGCAATCATCCAGCAGGGGAAGATCGTCGCACGCGGGACCATGGACGACCTCCGCAAGCAGACGGCATCCGGCGACCTCTCCCTGGAGGATCTGTTTCTCCGGCTCACCGGCGGCACCGCCGCCCAGGAGCTGGCGCGGGTGCTGGGCGGGTGAGCGTCCTCGCGCTGATTCTCCGCCCCAAGCTGCTCACGCTTCGCACGCGGCTGCGCCAGGAGCGGGGCGGCGGCGGGGGGGGGAAGATCCTGATCGTCGCCGGCGTCGGGTTGGTGTTCTGGGCGGCGGTGTTCGGCGTCCTGTACCGGGTGTTGCGATACTTCCGGGGCGTGGAGGACATCGGCCCGCTGCTCGCGGCCAAGCTCCTGGGACTGGTCTTGCTGTCGTTCCTGTCGATCCTGCTGTTGTCCAACGTCATCACGGCTCTGTCGTCCTTTTTCCTGGCCAAAGATCTCGAGCTGCTCCAGTCGGCCCCGGTGGACTGGCTGAACGTGTACCTGGCCAGGCTGGGGGAGACGATGGTCCACAGCTCGTGGATGGTGGCGCTGATGGCGGTCCCGATCTTCAGCGCCTATGGCGTGATCTACCAGGGCGGCCTGGTATTCGGGCTGCTTTCGGTGGTGGCGTTGGCGCCGCTGTTGCTGATTCCGGCGGTGATCGGCAGTGCGGTCACCCTGACCCTGGTGAATGTGTTTCCCGCTCGGCGCACTCGGGACCTGCTCTCGGTGGTCGCCGTCGCGGCGGCCGGCAGCGTGGTATTGATGTTCCGGATCATCCGGCCGGAGCAACTCGCCCGGCCGGAGGGGTTCAACAACTTGCTGGACTTCATCACGGTGTTACGGACGCCGACCTCGCCGTTCCTGCCCAGTGAATGGGCGACCGATGCCCTCATGGGCGTGCTGGTCGGGCCCTTCGACCCCTTGCCCCTGGTACTGCTGTGGAGCACGGCGGCCGCGGTGGTGGTGATGGGCGCGTGGCTGCACCAGCGGCTCTATCCCAGCGGGTTCACCCGGTCACAGGAGGCGGCCGAGCGGTTCGCCAAGGGATGGATCTGGCACCTGGTGCTGGACCCGTTGCTCCGACGGCTCCCCGCGGCCAAGCGAGAGTTCGTGATCAAGGACATCAAGCTGTTCTTCCGGGACACCACCCAGTGGAGTCAGCTGATCCTGCTCGGCGTGTTGCTGGTGATCTACCTGTTCAACATCCGGGCGCTGCCGCTGTTTACCGGCGAGCGGGTGCCGTTCTTCCTGGTCACGGTGGTGTCCTTCCTGAACCTGGGTTTGGCCGGTTTCGTGCTCGCGTCCATCGCGGCGCGGTTCGTGTTCCCCGCGATTTCGTTGGAAGGGCGGCAGATGTGGCTGCTCCGCTCGAGCCCCCTGGACCTGCGGACGCTCTTGTGGTCGAAGTACTGGACGGGAACGATCCCCCTCCTGATCCTGGCCCTGGTGATCACGGTGTTCACCAACGTCCTGCTCCGGGCATCCGGATTCATGATGGCCGTGGGAGTGGGAACGATCGTTCTGCTCACACTGGCCATTAGCGCCCTGGCCCTGGGATTTGGGGCGCTCTACCCGCAGTTCGAGACGGAGAACGCCGCTCAGATCCCGACGTCGTTCGGCGGATTGGTGTTCATGATGACCACGGTGGCGCTGCTCGCGGGCGTGATCATGATCGAGGCCGTACCCGTGTATGGGTACCTCCGCGCCACGTTCAACGGGCAGCCCGTACGCGTCACGCCGGTGATGGTGCTGGCGTTCGGCGCCGTGGTGGCGGTCTGCGGGGCGGCAACGGTCATTCCGCTGAGGGTGGGGTTGAGGAAGGTGGAGAGCTTCGAGTTCTGAACGCTGATCTCGCGGAAACAGCCAGATTGGGCTGGGAACGAACAAATCGATCAGACCCCCGCCGCGACCGCTCCTCCGCACTCGGCGCAGAACTTGGCGTCGTCCGGCAGCCCCGCACCACAGTGCCAGCAGCGGGCCCCACGGCCCTGGGCTACGAGCGAACGGCCGCACCCGGAACAGAAGATCGGCGCCGCCTCCGGCCGGGGCCCGCAGGTGGGACAGGAGGCGCCCGCGGGTCGGGGGCCCGGGTGGTTGGCGGCCGCCCGCTCCCGGCGGGCTGGCAAGCCAAGGTGGACGTCCCCTTCCTCGACCTGGATGGCGGCCAGCGCCGCCGCCTCATACCTGGCCTTGAGACTGACGTAGTCGTCGTCGGACAGCTTACCGGTCGCGCGATCGAACTCGATTTCGCGGAGGGCGATCAGGGCCTGGACCTTGGGGGAGTCGCTGTCGCGGACCTCGACCAGGTCTCCCTCATCCACCGCGGCGGAGCCCGCGGCCCCGGTGACCGGGGCTCGGGTGAGCGGTTCGAGCACGGCGGCGAGCGCGGCAAGCGCCACGATCAACCCGGCGACCAACTCAAACACGGCTACAGCTCCAGTCGCTCCAGCTCGGCCCGGAGCTTGGCGGCGTCGGTTGGCGCCAGCTCTGCAGCGGATGGGGCAGCGGCGGCCGCGGGCGCACCCCTGGATTGCCGGACGAGCGCCCGCACCAGCACCGCGCCGGTCACCAGAATCGCCAGGCCGGGAACGAAGTACGCCGCCAGGTTGAAGCCCCGCCGCGGAGGCGCCATCAGCACCGTTTCACCATACTGCGACACGAAGATCTGGAGGATCTCCTCGGCGGACTTCGCCTGTTCCACCAGTCCCACCACTTCCTTGTGCATGGCCGGCGACGTGTCGCAGGTAAAGTCCGTGGTGCGACAGGTGTAGACGCTGAGGTTACAGCCACAGGTGCAGCGGAGCTTCTCTTCGATCCCCACAATCAGTGGGTCGTTCTCGCGGTCGGTCACCCGCTCGCGCGGCTTGCCGGCCTGCCAAGGCTCCATGAGCCGGCCGACCAACGAATCCTGTAAGGTGCTGGCCTCCTGCGCCGAGAGGGGCAGAAGCGGCACAGCGGCAGCCGCTATGAAGCCGAGCGCCTCCCGCCGAGTCACGTGCTCATGCATCCCGACCACTGCCCACCAATTCCACCTGGTAGCCCGGCAAGGCCCGCCGCAAGGATGCGCGGGTAGGGCCGGTGCCAGGCCACATGACGATCACACCGCCCATCATCAGCACCACGCCGCCGTACCACACCCACCACACCAAGGGGTTGATGGTGAAGCGATACACGGCTTCCTCCGTCCCCTGAACCGAGCCGGCAAACACCATGTACACATCTTCCCGCAGGTCACTCCGGATCCCAGCCTCAGTGGAGGGTTCGAACGCGGCCCGGCGGAACTGGGCCGGGCAGGGCGACATGGTGACCGTGCAGGTGAAGTGTTGCCGCTTCTCGCTCTTTATCACACCCAGCCGCTTGCCGTCGCGGCTCAGCTCCACGCTCGCCGCCGTGACCCAGCGATTCAGCATGTCGTATTGGGAAAGGCCGAGGTGCGTGAAGGTGTAGGTGTGCCCATAGGGCGAGCGCATGACCGTGGCTTCGCCCGGGCGGAGGGACGCCTCCATCTCCGTTTTGAACGCCATACCAGCAAAGGCGACGAAGTAGATCACAATGCCGACGTGCACGACGTAGCCGCCATAGCGACGCCGGTTCCGGCCCACCAGACGGACCAGCGCCAGTGCGTAGCCCTCACCGTGCAGCCGATGCCGGGCGCCCACGCCGCGGGCGAACTCCTGGACGATGGCGGCCACCACGAACGCCGCGAGCGAAACGGCCACACCGGCATAGAAGTCGCCAAACCGGAGGGCCGTGAGCAGGGTCGCCATGATCAGCCCGGCGGCGACGGGCACGGCAAACTGACGCTTGAGGTTTTCCGGACTGGCCCGGCGCCACGCGATCAAGGGACCGATCCCCGTGACAGCGAGCAGGGCCAGCCCCAGGGGGATGTTGACCTGATTGAAGAATGGCGGGCCCACGGTGACCTTGGTCCCGCGCACCCATTCCGAGAGAATGGGGAAGAGCGTGCCCCACAACACCGAGAACGCGATCCCCACCAGCAGCAGGTTGTTGAAGAAGAAACTCGCCTCGCGGGACAGCGTGCTCTCCAACTGGGCTTCCGACTGGAGCTGCGGCAAGCGCGACCAAAGCAGCCATCCCAGACCGACGATGATCAAGATCAGGAAGCCCAGGAAGAAATAGCCCACGTTGGATTGGGTGAACGAGTGGACGCTGGAGATGATCCCGCTGCGCGTGATGAACGTGCCGAAGATGGACAGGACAAAGGACAGCGTGATCAGCGTGATGTTCCAGCGCTTCAGCATACCGCGTTTTTCCTGGATCATGACGGAGTGCAGAAAGGCTGTCATGGTAAGCCAGGGCAGGAAGCTGGCGTTCTCCACGGGATCCCATGCCCAGTAGCCACCCCAACCCAGCTCGACGTAGGCCCACCACATGCCCAGCGTGATGCCGACGGAGAGGAAGGTCCACGACAGGAGGGTCCACCGGCGGATGGCGTGGAGCCAGCCGGTATCCAGGCGGCGCGACACCAGTGCGGCCACGGCGAAGGCAAACGGAACGGTGATGCTGATGTATCCGAGGTAGAGGAGCGGCGGGTGGACCACCATGCCCGGGTTCTGGAGCTGGGGATTGAGCCCCTGCCCGTCAACCGGCGTGAAGGGCAGCCGATCGAAGGGATTCGCCGCGAAGAGCGTGACCGCCACAAAGAACAGCGTGACGCCCGACGTCACGGCCGCGACGTAGGGCATGAGGGCCTCGTACCGCCGGGGCGTCAGCCATTGGGCAGCCGCGGCGAACAGGGACAACACGAACGCCCAGAACAACAGGCTCCCGGCCTGGCCGCCGTAGAACGCGGAAATGGTGTACACCGCCGGCAGGCTCCGACTGGTGTAGCTCGCGACGTACTCGACGTTGAAGTCGCGCCGCAGCAGCGCCGCCACCAGCGAAGCGGCCGCGATGGTGAGCACCCCGGCCAGCGCGTACGCGCTGCGCCGGGCGCTCTGGATGAGGTCAGGCCGGCGCCGCGCCGGACCGTACAGGCCCGTGACCACACCCCAAGCGCCGATCAGGAGCGCCAGCCACAACGAGATCTGGCCGAGGATGGTCATTTACAGGGACGGACAGAGACGGACCAAGCGGACCGGGGGACGGACATGCAAGTCCCGGGCAGCGGCGGCGCGGACTTCTCGGTCCGTCCCCCCAGTCCGCCGGTCCGCCTGTCCGTCCCTATCGGTCACGCCTTGGGCACCGACTCGTACCGCGACCCGCACTTGGCAAGCAGCGTGGTGGCCCGAAACGTCCCGTCCGGCATGAGGCGGCCCTCGACCACGACGTCTACGTCGTCCGTGAAGGTGTCCGGTGCAAGGCCGCGGTAGACGACCGGGTAGGTCTGCTGGCCGTCGGTCGCCTGAAAGGTGATGGTCTGCGAAGCGACGTCCCGCTGAATGGTGCCATGCACCACCCGCGCGCCCATCTTGACGCCCACGTTGTGGAACGACCGATCCGCCGACACGCGCGCCGCCAGCTCGGAGGGGGTCAGGAAGTACATGCCGGTGTCCTTGATGCCGGTGGCCATCAAGTACCCCACCGTGCCCACAACCAGGACGGCCGCGCCGAGGAACTTGGTTCGTGCGTGCATGGCAAGATCAGGGATTGGGAGTCGGGTTAAAGCTAGTCGGTCCTGGCTCCTGATACTCCACCGGGCTGGTGAAGTTCGGTGCAAGAACCCTTCATTTACTTATATACCGGCGGGAGGGCCCCCGGGGAACCCCCGCCGGGCCCAGTGCAGGGCCGACTCCACGGCCCGCCTCCACCCTTCATAGGCGCCGGGCGGCTCCGTCATTGGATCGAACACCTGGTACCGCCGCCCCGCCGCAAATTCCGCGGCGGACGCCCAAACGCCCGTCGCGATGCCCGCAAGGCCCGCGGCGCCGAGTGCCGTGGTTTCCACGATGTCCGGCCGGGCGACGGGGACACCAAGCAGGTCGGCCTGGAACTGCATCAGCCAGGCGTTGGCGGCGGCACCACCGTCCACCCGCAGGTCCCGGAGCGCCACGCCGGACTCGAAGGCCATTTGCTCGACCACTTCACGGGTGCTGTAGGCCATGGCTTCCAGGGCGGCCCGCACCAGGTGAGGCCGGCCGCTGCCCCGCGTCAGCCCGACGATGGTACCGCGGGCCTCGGCCTCCCAGTGGGGCGCGCCCAGGCCCACAAAGGCGGGCACAAAATACACGCCGCCGGTGTCGGGCACGCTTCGCGCCAACGCCTCCGTTTCATCCGCCCGGGCGATCAGGCCAAGGCCGTCCCGGAGCCATTGGACGGCGGCCCCGGCGATGAACACCGACCCCTCAAGTGCCAGCGTTGGCCGGCCGGCAGCGTCGCAGGCTACCGTGCGGAGCAGCCGGCCGTGCCCGGCCCCGGCACGCGCTTGCGGACCAACCAGCATCAGCAAGAATGCCCCCGTCCCGTAGGTGCACTTGGCCTGCCCCAGCGCCCAGCATCCCTGGCCCCACAGGGCAGCCTGTTGGTCCCCGGCAATGCCGGCCACCGGGATGCGGGCACCCAGGTGCGCCGGATCAGTCTCACCAACGGCGCCGGCCGACCCGACGACCGTGGGCAGCGCCACGGCAGGTATCCCGAACAGTGAGAGCAGATCGGGGTCCCAGCCGTGAGACGCGAGGTTGTACAGCAGTGTTCGGGAGGCGTTGGTGTGATCCGTGGCCAGGACCGCTCCGCCGGTCAGGCGGTAGATCACCCAGGCGTCCACGGTCCCAAACACCACTTCTCCACGCTCCGCGCGGCTCCGCAGGCCGGGGACCTCCTTCAATAACCATTCGATCTTCGTGGCGGAGAAATACGGATCCCACACCAGGCCGGTGCGTTCCCCGATGAACGCGTCGCCGTGCTCGGCGCGGAGCGCACGGCAGCGGTCCGCGGTGCGGCGATCCTGCCACACCAGGGCCCGATGGAGCGGCCGCCCGGTGGCCCGCTCCCACACCACGACGGTTTCTCGCTGGTTGGTGATGCCGATCGCACGGGGAGCACCGCCCGCGGCACGGACGGCCTCCCGCGCTGCGGCCAGCGTGACCTCCCAGAGATCTTCGGGATCGTGCTCCACCCAGCCCGGCCGGGGGAAATGCTGCGGGATCTCGCCGTAGCCGCGGCCCAGAATGCTGCCGTCGTCCGCGATGACCAGCGCCGTTGACCCGGTGGTGCCCTGATCCAGGGCTAGCACCGCGGTCACGCAGAACCCCCGAACTGTGGGGTTACGGGAGGCGGCCGGCTCGCCCTCCAGTCACGCGTCTCAGGTGCTTGTGCCGTACGTGCTCCTCTCGCTCCCGCTCGTCCAGCGCCTCCCGAACGAGCCGCAGATGCCGTTCAATGGCCGGCTCCACGTGTTTCTCGAGGGTGTTGACGCGCCGCGAGGTTTGGCTGAGCGCGGCGCCAAGCCTTTCAATTAGCATCTCGCGGGGGGCGGCGTCCAGCAGGCGCTCGATCAGATCCTCGAAGGAGGAAGCGGCGTGAGCGGCCGCCGGGCCGGTCAGCCCCGGCGCCGTAGCCCGGGCCGCGACGGTCCGACGCACTGGCGGGCGGGCGGTGATATCCGAGACCGGGATGCCCCAGACGAGCCGTCCCGTCATCTCCACCGTAAGGAGCCGCGCCGGATGCGCCAGGGCGGTGAGCGCCGCGTCACCGTGAGCCACCAGGGCCTCCAGCACCGCTCCATATGCCGCCCGGGCGCGCTCGCTGATCACCGCGCGGGCATCCAGGCTGGGACGCGCCAGCCGAAAAAGCTCCGCGACCAGGGCTTCCCGCTTGCGACGCAGCGTGGCGGCGCCCATCCGGATTTGATCGAGACGCCGGCGGAGTCGAAGCAGACTGGAGCGCGACGCCGGGGGCGGTGGCAGCCGCTTCACGCCGGCCGCTCCACCGCATGGTGCGCGCGGGTGTCTTCGGACAGGCGAAGCAGCTCTTCCGCCGGGAACAGATCGAGCAGCTCCCACCCTTTGGCGATCGTCTCCGGGATCGCGCGGCGGTCAGACCCCTGCCCCACGAATTCGCGCTCGAAACGCCCGGCAAAGTCCAGGGCCCGCCGATCGGTGGCCGTGAGCCCGGCCTCCCCGACAATCGTCGCCATGAGGCGTGCGTCCCTTCCCTGGGCGTACAGCGCGTAAAGCTGGTTAGCCCACTCCCGATGCTCAGGCACGGTGCGATCCGCCCCGATCCCAGCGTGCATCAGGCGTGACAGCGACGGCAGCACATCCACCGGCGGGTACACGCCCAGCCGGTGGAGGTCCCGACTGAGCACCACCTGCCCTTCCGTGATGTAGCCCGTGAGATCCGGAATCGGGTGGGTGATATCGTCGTCCGGCATGGTGAGGATGGGAAGCTGCGTGATGGAGCCCGCGGCGCCTTCCAGAACCCCGGCGCGCTCGAACAGGGTGGCGAGATCCGAGTACAGGTAGCCGGGATAGCCGCGACGGCCCGGCACTTCATCCCGCGCGGCCCCGACTTCCCGGAGTGCCTCGCAGTAGTGCGTGATATCGGCCAGCACGACGAGTACGTGGATGCCGAGGTCGAAGGCCAGATACTCGGCGATGGTGAGACCCACGCGGGGCGCCATCAGCCGCTCAATGGTGGGGTCGGCGGCGCGGTTCAGGCACACGACGCTGCGCGCCTGGGCGCCGCCTCGGCGGAACCGGTCCAGAAACGTCTCGGTCTCATGCGCGGTGATGCCGATGGCCACGAACACGACGGCAAACGGCTCGCCCCGCGGGGCGCGCGCCCCCTCCACGATGTCAGCGGCGAGGGCCAGGCCGGGGAGCCCGGGCCCGGAGAAGATCGGCAGCTTCTGACCACGGACCAGGGTGTTCATCCCGTCAATTGCGGAAATGCCCGTCTCCACGAAGTCGCGAGGGCGTCTCCGCCGGACCGGGTTCATGGGCGCGCCCCACAGCGGGCGCCGCCCGTCTCCGATCGGCGCGGGCAGACCGTCGAGCGGCTCTCCCACCCCGTTCAGAACCCGCCCTAGCAGTTCGCGGCCCACGGCGACGCTGGCCGTCTCGCCGCCCAGCGTCACGACGGCCCGCGCGGGTGCCAGCCCAATTGGGTCCTCGAACACCTGCACCACGGTGATGTCTTCGCCCACATCGATCACCTGCCCGTGCCGGCTGGTCTGCCCGGGCACCGCGATCGTCACGTTCTCCCCCAGCGCGGCGCCGATGGTCCGCCGGACGTAGAGCAGCGGCCCACCAGCGGCGCGCGCCCCGAAGTACGTCCGCGCCACGGGACTCATGGGGCGCTCCCCTGCGGCACCGCGTCACGGATGGCGTTGGCGGCCGCTTCGACCCGTTCCTGGAACTCGGTCGGGCCCGCGGTCCGCAGCGCAGCCAGGGCCCGGCGCGCCCGAGGGATGTCCAAGTGTTCCCACGGCGTGCCCCGATCCAACGAGGCCTGAGCGGCTCGCAGCAGGGCATCGGCCAAGCGCGCCAGCTGCCAGGTTTTTTCGGGGGGCGAGTAGGCATCGCCCGGTTCGTACGCGCTCTGGCCGATCACCGTCTCGCGAACGATCCGCGCCACTTCCAGCACCAGTCGGTCACGGGCTTCGAGAGCTTCCGGACCCACCAGCTCGGCGACGTCACGCAGCTCACGCTCACGCTGGAGCAGGCCGAGCATCACCAGCCGCAGACCGCTCCAGGTTGGATCGATCTCGCGGTCGAACCACCGCGTAGCCACCGAGGCGTGCGCGGTGTAACTGCTCTCCCAGCTCACCGCCGGAAACTGTCGCTGGTGGGCGAGGGAGGCGTCGAGGGCCCACAGCGTTCCGGTGACCCGCAAGGAGGCTTGGGTCACAGGCTCGGAGAAGTCGCCGCCCGGTGGCGAGATGGCGCTGATGAACGTCACGGCTCCGTCTCGCTCCGGTCGACCCAGAACGCGCGCTCGGCCCGCCCGTTCATAGAGCTTGGCCAGCCGGTTGCCCAAATAGGTGGGATAACCCTCTTCGCCCGGCATCTCCTGGAGTCGCGAACCGATCTCGCGCAGGGCTTCGGCCCACCGAGACAGGGAGTCCGCCATGATGGCAACGCGCAGGCCCATGTCCCGGAAGTATTCGGCCAGGGTCATGCCGACATAGACCGACCCCTCCCGCGCGGCCACGGGCATGTTGGAAGTGTTGACCACCAGCACGGTGCGGTCCATGACGGGACGGCCGCTGCGGGGATCCTGCAGCCGGGGGAACTCGTCGAGCACCTCGGCCATCTCATTCCCGCGCTCGCCACAACCCACGTACACCACCACGTCCGCCTCGGCAAACTTGGCGAGCGATTGCTCGATGACCGTCTTGCCGGTTCCGAAGCCGCCCGGCACCGCCACGGTTCCCCCTTCCACCACGGGAAACAGCAAGTCGAACACGCGTTGCCCCGTGAGGAAGGGCCGTTGGCCGGGTTGGCGCTCAACCACCGGGCGGGGCACCCGGACGGGCCAGCGCTGCGCCAGCGTGAGGAGGGTCCCGTCGTCGAGGCGCCCAATCTCTTGCCACACGGTGAACGTCCCGGATCGAAGCGTCGCCACCCGCCCTCCGCGGCCCGGCGGCACGAGCACCCGATGGCAAAACCCGGAGGGCTCATTCACCGTGCCGAGGACGTCGCCCTGGGACACCACGGTGCCGCTCTCCGCGTGAGCCTCGAACGACCAGGTGCGCGCAGGATCGAGCGTCGGCACCTGAATGCCCGGCGCGATGTAGCTCCCCGCGCGGGCGGCGACCCCTTCCAGCGGTCGGCCCGCGCCGTCGAGCACGCTGCCGAGGAGCCCGGGGCCCAATTCGAGAGTGAGCGGCTGGTGCGTCGGTTCGACGGGCTCGCCCAGGGCCAGGCCGGCGGTTTCTTCGTATACCTGGAGCGTTGCGGTCTCGCCGGTCACGCGGATCACCTCGCCGAGCAGGCGTCGTTCACCCACCCACGCGAGCTCGTACAGGCCCGCCTCCGACGCGGGCCGGGCCTCGGCCAACGCGCCATGCACGCGGACAATGCGCGGCTGGATCATCGGATCCGTACCCGGTAGCCGATGGCGTGGCGTAACAGGCGGACGATGCGCTCCTCGGACTCCGCAGTCGCCTCCGCCCAGGCCGGGCCCGGTACCGGCACGACGATCGGCAGCGGGCGGCGCGCCAGCAAGGCCGTGACGTCGTCCGGTAAATCGCGGTGCAAGGTATCCTGGATCAGGACGACCCCGGTGGCGCCCGCCGCGGCCAGGTCCGCCACGGTGCGTCCCGCCACGGCCCCGTCGGACGCCACCAGCGGTGCCAACCCGGCCAGGGCGAACCCCGCCGCGACCTCCGGCCGGCAAACCACCCGCACGGCCAAGGCGCTCACAGGGTGACCAACGCGGCGCGGACCGTCCCGGCCGCAACGCCAAACGCGGCGCCCCAGATCACGCGCCTCAGGTCTATGACCTCCGCGCGCACGCGGAGCGTGAACAGCACCAGGGCGGCGGCACCGAGCGGTGCCTCCCGCGCCATGCGCGTGTAGGTGACGATCAGTATGCCCAGTGCTTCAGACTCCACGCGGTCGCTTCCCAGCGAATCTGCGCTGAAGGCCCGGGCGAGGGGCGACGGATGGAACGCCCGCCGGAGCCGTTCCCCCGCAGCTCCCACGTCGCCGGCACCGGCCGCCTCCATCCAGAGGGGACGCATCAACCGGGCCCCGCCCGGGAGAAAGACGCCGGTGGACCCTTCGCTTCCCGGAGTGCGCGCCAACGCCAGCGCCGACCAGGCGTTCTCGAGATCGATCAGGCTGCGCGCGTATCCCACGAGCACGGGGCCGCCGCCCCGGGCACGTCGCAGTGCTCGCGCCGCGTACGCCGCGGCCAAGGCGCACTCCACCCGGAAGAGGTCCGGCGTCAGCGAGGACGCAGAGGCATGGAGCGGCGCCCCGAGCGGATGGCCCCAGGCCGCGAGCAAGGCGACCACGCGGCGGATGTCGCGCTGTTCGGCCAGCGCGGCTAAGGCCCGTTCGGGCAGCTGCGGCGTGGGCAGGACTCCGGCGAGCGTCGCCTCTGGAGAAAGGCCCGCCGTGACGCCACGCAAGATGGCACGGATGGCGCGGCGGTCTTCGTCTTCCAGCAGCACCGCAAGGGTGCCGGCGCGGGCCGCCACCCACCTGGAGAGCACCGCGAAACGCCGCGCAGCGGCCCGCCGCACGGCGAGATCGAGGGCGCCGGCGCTCCCGGCCGCCGGAACCATGCCGTAACGAGCCAGCTCGGTGGCCAGCATCCTCAGGTCCCCGACGGCGGCCAGTCGCTCCAGCGTCGCCCGCCTGAGCAGGTGCGTCGCGAGACCGCGCGCCCGTGCCGTCACGTCCGGCCAGATGGACCTCATGTCGGCGTGGCCCGCCCGAGCATGGCGGCGCCAAGCGCGGGTCGCATTCGCTCGATCCGGCCGCGTAGCGTGTTGTCAACCAGATACCGGCCGTCGTCGGCCCGAAGTTCAATGCCCGACGCCACCGATGGGTCGGCTTCGACCCGCGTGCCGTTGCGCCCCTTGGCCATTGCCGCGACACGAGCCACCAATGACGGCGTACACCGAAGGGTCACGGATTCGTCCGCCGCGTACCGGAGGACTTCCGCCACATGTACCGGCAGCGCCGCCGCGTACGCGGCCGACGCCACCGCGCCGGGCAGGCCTCGTTCGGCTTCCGCGAACACCCGCTCCACCAGACGGGTCCGGGCCCGCAGCACGTCCGCCGCCGCCCGCTGCGCCGCCAGGGCCTCCGCTTCCGCGGCCCGCGCGCGCGCGCCGCTGGTGCGCGTCGCGAGGAGCCGGGCCCGCTGCCGGGCAACCTCCGCCTCCGACGCCGCCGCCATCCGGTCCGCCTCCGCGCGCGCCGCCTGGAGCATCGCGGCGACCTGAATCTGGGCGCCGCGCTCTAACTCCTTCAGCAACTCGGCCAGGGCCACGCTAACTCAGCCGCCACCTTGCAGAGTAATCAGCACGGCCACGACAAAACCCAGAATCACCATGGTCTCCGGAATAGCAAGCATGATGATGGCCGTGGTACTGAGTTCGGGCTTTTCAGCCAGACTGGCCGCGGCGGCGGGTCCGATGCGGGACTGGGCCCAACCCGTCGCCAGTGCGGGAATACCGATCGCAAGCGCGGCGGCCAGGGGAATCCAGAGTGCGTCCATGGCGTGGTCCTTTCCGTTGTCAGGCGGCCGGCTGGCCGCTCGGTTGCCAGTGTCCAAACGGCCGATACTGCACGCCGCCAGGACTGTAGAACTTCCCGAAAAACTCGACGTATTGGAGCCTCAGTCCATGGATGGTGGGACCGAAGAGCCCGAGGGCGAAGTTCACCAGGTGGAACAGCACGGCGAACAGCACCCCCACCGCGGCGCCACCGAGCGCGCCCACCATCCGGTTTGCCACCACGGCCATCAGGACGGACGCCGTCCCCAGCGCCATGATACGCGTATAGGACAGAATGTTGGCGATGGTGGACATGAACTCCACCGGCGCGACGATGCCTTCCAGCACCACCAGCACGGGGAACGCGACCAGCAACGCCACCAGACCGGGCGTGAAGAACCGCCGGGGGAGGACACCCGCGGCGGCGAGCAGGGTGGCGGCCAGCACCAGCACCATGATCACAGTCAGCCCGCGACCCAGCGAGGCCCGGGGTTGCCCCCGGAACGCCTCCACGGCTCCGATGGCGAGCCCCACCACGACATGCACCAGCCCCAATGCCACCGCGAACACCAGGAACGGGACGATCGTTTCCTGACGGTCGAACGCGAGCGGCCGCAGGCCGAACATTTGCCGGCCGAGGTCGCCGAGCAGTTCTCCATAGAGCAGACCGAACACGACCGTGAAGAGCGCGCACGCCCCGGCGATCTCCGACACCGCGCGGAGCGGTGTGCCGGGCCGGGACCGGAGGTGCAGGCCCAGCGCGAGCAGCGCCAGCGCCGCCCCGTAGCCGATGTCCCCCAGCATGACGCCGAAGAACATGGGGAAGAAAACGCTGACAAACGGCGTCGGATCGATGTTCCCGTAGCGCGGGAGCGGCACCATGCGCGTAATGGCTTCGAAGGGACGGAACAAGCGAGGGTTGGACAGGACCACGGGGGCATCTTCGCCGGCCCAGTCTTCGGTGGCGAGCCGCTCAACCACTACGGTCTCCCCCAGCCGATCAGCCACTCGACGCGCTACCCGCGGTAGGGCTTGGGTGGGGACCCAGCCCTCGATCACAAAGGCCGCCGCCGTCTCACCAACCCCGGAACGCGCCGAGAGGCGCAGCAAGGCGTCGTGGGTCGCACGCCGTGCTCCCGCCAGCCGTGCCCCGGCCTCGCCCCTCACGCCGGCCCGCGCCCGGCGCACTCGCTCCAGCTCGAGCGGGATCACCCGGAGCCGTTCGCGCATACTCGGCATGGCGGCCGTCAGGGTCTCCCCGCCGTAGCCCTGGGGGACCGGGAGCTCGGGAACTCCCGCGGAGGCCAGGAGTCGCTCCACAGGCCCGGCCGCTTTCACCGGTACCAGGAGCAGCACCGCCACCTCGTCGGCGCCGAGCGGCCGTGAGGCAATCTCAAACTCTCGCCCGATGACCGCTTCCAGTTCGCGGCGGAGCCGCGCGAGCACGTCCTGCGCCGGGCCGCGCAGGATCACGTGATGAGCACGCGCATTGGGCCACCGGTCTTCATGTTCCAGCAGGGACTGAAACGCCCCGAAAAAGCGGCGGTACTTGATGAGGAGCGCATGTTCCTCTTCCAACCACCGCTCGCTCTCCACCAGGCGGTCCACCGTCCGCCGAGCCCGTCGAGCCTCCCGCGCCCACCGGGCCAGCCCCGCCGGGGTCGGCCCGACGGTAGCGGTCGGGGACGCCGCCCGGCCAGGCCAGCGATCCAATACCACTTCGATGTCCTCCAGGAGGCGCTCCAGTTGGCGCATTCGCCGCTCCTCGCGCGCTGAAAAACCGACCAGACGCAGGGGCCCGTCGGTGCGCAGCGTCGCCAAATGCACCAGGCCGAGGTCCTGAAGCACCGTCAGGGCATGGTCGAGGCGCGGCTTGGGACCGAGCACCCGGACCTTGGCCATGGGGATGATCACGGTCCCACCCCATCGATCCGCCCGGCGGTCGCGCACGCGAGCACCCACTCGGCAAGGCCAATGACGTCTCGGTCAGAAAGGGAGGCGAGCCCTGCGACGGTCCGGGCGGCTTCGGTCCGCAGGTGCTGGCAAACACGCTCGGCGGCCGCGGCAATGGTCGCTTCGGCTGACGCAGCTTCCGTCTCCACCACTGTCGGAACGCGGGCCAGGCGGTCGGCCGCCTCCTGGCGGGCACGTTCAACCACGTCCGCCGCGTCTCGCCGGGCTGCCGAAATCACACCTTCGAGCCGCTCTTCCGTCTCGAGCAGCCGCCCCAGGTCTCCGCTGGCCCCGGGCGCGGGGCGCGGTTCCGTGTCACGACCTCGTGATGTCACACCTGGGATAGTGGCCGCCCCTGCCTGACACACCATGTAACGTCGAATTAATCCTTTCTTAACCTGTCCCACCCTAGGCTGAGGCACGCCCGGCCCCCGGCCGGGCCCGTGGACCCCAAGGACACTCAGCATCCGGGTGGCTCTATGTTCCTGCTGTCGTCACACCCCTGGGCGCAGGACCAGACGCTGGGCGAGTATCTCGATGGACGTGGGGTGACTCGCCGGCAGTTTCTGGCCTTCTGCGCCGAAATGAGCGCCATGCTCGGCCTGAGCAGCGCCCTCACCCCCCGGCTCGCCGAGGCCCTGCTCCAGCAGAGAAAACCCAGCGTCATCTGGCTCCAGCTCCAAGAGTGCACGGGCTGCGTCGAGAGCGTGCTTCGCACGTCGGAGCCCACCATGGGCGACCTGGTGCTGGACCTGGTCTCCCTAGACTACCAGCACACGCTCATGGCAGCCGCGGGCGACGCCGCCGAGCGCGCCCTTCGGTCCGCCATGGAGGCCGGGCGTGGTTCGTACCTCCTGGTGGTCACCGGGTCAGTGCCGCTCAACGACGGCGGCATCTACACCACCATCGGCGGCCGAACGGCCAGGGAGATCCTGGAGGAAGCGGGCGCCGGCGCGGCGGCGGTGATTGCCGTGGGTGCCTGCGCGCACTTTGGGAGCGTGCAGGCGGCGCGGCCCAACCCCACAGGCGCCGTGGGTGTGGGACAAGTCATTCAGGACAAACCGGTGGTGAACATCGCGGGCTGCCCGCCGATTTCCGACGTGGTCACCGCCACCATCGTCCACTACCTGACGTTCGGCAGGCTGCCCGCCATGGACCGGGACGGCAGGCCGCTGTTCGCCTACGGGGCCCGTATTCACGACCAGTGTCCCAAACGGGCCAACTACGACGCGGGACAATTCGTCGAGACGTTCGACGACGAGGCGGCGCGAAAGGGGTGGTGTCTGTACAAGGTGGGGTGCAAGGGTCCGGCGACGTTCTCTCCGTGCCCGATCTTCCTGTGGAACACCCGCACCAGCTGGCCGATCGGCGCCGGGCACCCGTGCATCGGCTGCACCGAGCGGAACTTCTGGGATACGATGTCACCGTTCTATGCCAGGCTGCCCAACGTGGCCGGATTCGGCGTGGAGCGGACGGCCGATACCATCGGCGCAGCGCTGGCTATCGGAGCCACGGCGGGGGCCGCTGCTCACGCGGTCGCGACGACGGTGTACAACATGCGCCAGAAGCGCAAAGAGCTGCCCGTGATCGAACCGCCGGGTAGGAAGGGAGGCGCCAATGGCTAGGACCAAGGTGGTGGTCGATCCCATCACCAGAATCGAAGGGCACCTGCGGATCGAGGTGCAGGCCGAGAACGGCCGCATCGCGGACGCCTGGGCGACCTCGACGCAGTTCCGCGGTATCGAGATCATCATGCAAGGGCGGGACCCGCGCGACGCCTGGGCGTTCACCCAGCGCATCTGCGGCGTGTGTACGGTGGTGCACGCCGTGGCCTCCTGCCGGGCGGTGGAGGACGCACTGAACATTCGCATCCCGCCCAACGCCAACATCATCCGGAACCTCATTCACGGAATGCAGTTCATTCAGGACCACGTGATTCACTTCTACCACCTGCACGCGCTGGACTGGGTGGACGTGGTGAGTGCGCTGTCGGCCGATCCCGCGGGAACGGCGCGCGTCGCTCGGCAGATCTCGCCGTGGCCGAACAACTCTGAGACCTATTTCCGCGAGGTGCAGGACCGCTTGAAGAAGTTCGTGGCGGGCGGACAGTTGGGGATCTTCACCAACGGCTACTGGGGCCATCCGGCCTATAAGCTCCCGCCGGAGGTGAACCTGCTGGCAGTGGCCCACTACCTGGAGGCTCTCGACTGGCAACGCGATGTGATCCGGCTCCACACGGTGTTCGGCGGCAAGAACCCGCACCCGAACTTCCTGGTGGGCGGCATGGCGTCGGCGATCAACCTGGAGGACACCGCCACCATCAACGCGGAACGCCTGACGGACATTCACGACATGATCCGGCGGGCCAGGCGGTTTGTGGAAGAGGTGTACTGGCCGGACCTGCTGGCGATCGCAGGCTTCTATAAGGATTGGGCCTCGATCGGGGCCGGGGTGGGCAACTACCTCGCCGTGGGCGAGTTCCCGGAGGTGGATGTTCGGGACCTCGACTCGCTCTACCTGCCGCGCGGGATGATTCTCAACAAGAACCTGAACCAAGTTTTGCCGTACGACCACATGAAGGTGGAAGAGTTCATCACGCACTCCTGGTACGAGTATGCCGGCGGGGGCGACATCGGCTTGCACCCGTGGCAGGGCGAGACCCAAGCGAAGTACGAAGGGCCGCCGACACCCTGGACGTACGTACAGGACCACCCCAAGTACACCTGGATGAAGGCGCCGCGGTACGAGGGCCGCCCCATGGAGGTGGGGCCACTGGCGCGGATGCTGGTGGCCTACGCATCGGGGCACGAGGAGGCGCGGGCCCTAGTCCGCGATACGCTGGGCCGCCTGAACGTGGGCCCCGCCGCCCTGTTCTCCACCCTGGGACGGGTAGCCGCTCGCGGGATTGAAACCGTGCTGCTCGCCCGGCGCATGGAGAAATGGTATGGCGACCTTATCGCGCGTATCAAGAGCGGAGACGTCGCCACCTTCAACCCGGACAAGTGGGAGAAGTCCACCTGGCCCGCCCGGGCGCAGGGGTACGGGTATCTGGACGCGCCCCGCGGTGCACTGGGCCACTGGGTCCTGATCGAGAACGGCACCATCGCGCGCTATCAATGCGTCGTACCCAGCACCTGGAATTGCTCGCCACGCGACGGTCAGGGACAACTCGGTCCCTACGAAGCGGCGCTGGTGGACAACCACCCGCTGGTCGATCCGGCGCGGCCCATCGAAATCCTGCGCACGATTCACTCGTTCGACCCGTGCATGGCGTGCGGCGTTCACGTGCTGGACGCCACCGGCCGGTTGGTGACGGAGGTGAAGGTGCAATGACCACGCCCGTGGCCGCCCCTTCAGGGGTGATGGCGCCCCAGAAACCCGGCTACCGCTGGGTGTACGTGTGGCATTGGCCGCTTCGAGCGATGCACTGGATCGCCGCGGGGGCGATCGTCGTCCTGGTGATCACCGGGCTCTACATCGGCAAGCCGTATTTCATGACGACGGGCGACAGCGACCACTTCCTCATGGGCTGGATACGCTTCCTGCACTTCTCCGCTGCGGGGGTGCTGGTCGCGACGGGGATCCTGCGGGTGTACGGGCTGTTCGTGGGGAACCGCTACGAACGCTGGTCGGCGCTGTTCCCGATCAAACCACGCGATTGGGTCAACACGTTTCTCGTGATCCGGAAGTATCTGTTCATCCTGCCCGAGAAGACGCCTCATTTCCTGGGGCACAACCCGCTCCAGCAGTTCAGTTACACGGGGGTGTACGCGCTGGCCCTGTTTCAGGTCGTCAGCGGGTTCACGCTGTACGGGCAAGCCAGTCCCGGCGGCCTGTTCGACACCACGTTCGGCTGGGTGGCGCCCCTGATGGGTGGGATGCAGACCGTCCGGTTCCTGCACCACGTGTGCACCTGGGCATTCCTCATCTTCTTGCCCATCCACGTGCATTTTGCCCTTCGCGCCGATCGGTTCCACAAACACCCCAGCCTGCCGGCCATCATCAGCGGCGGCCGCTTTGTGCGGGACGACGCGACGTACGAGGACGAGTGACCCGTGGGCAACCGCACGGTGGTCATCGGTCTGGGCAATCCGCTGATGGGCGACGACGGGATCGGCCTCGCCGCGTTGCGGCTGGTCCGTGACTGGCAGATCATGCCAGAGGCCGAACTGGTGGACGGCGGCACCTGGGGCATGCAGTTGTTACCCGCGATCGAAGACGCGGGACGCCTCTTGTTCCTGGACGCCATAGACCGCGGCGCGCCGCCGGCAACGCTGGTGGTACTGAACCGTGAGGAGCTGCCGCGGTTTCTCGACACCAAGATCTCGCCCCATCAGGTGGACCTGCGTGACGCGCTGGCGTTGGCGGAGTTCCGTGGGCGCCTTCCGGGAGACACCGTGGCCATCGGGCTTCAGCCCGTCGACGTGTCGCTCGGCACCGAGCTCAGCCCCGGGGCCGGCGCCGCGATGGGCGCGCTGCTCCATGCGGTGCGTGAGCAGCTCGAGGCGTGGGGCCACCAGATCGGCGTAGAGGCGGAGGTCGGCACCGGTGCATGAAATGAGTGTCGCCCTGGAAATCTGCCGCTTGGCCGAGAAGCACATGGGAATCGAACGGCTGCCCTCCGTGGTGGCGGTCGGCGTCGCCGTGGGGGACGACGCGGGGCTGGAAGTGGCGAACCTGGAGTTCTGTCTGGACGCGCTGCTGGCGGAACCGCCTTTCACCGGCGCTCGGTCGTGCATTTCCCGCGAGCCCGGGCCGGATCTGCGGCTGGACTATCTGGAGGTCGAGGATGCCGGTCCGGACGATTGAGGTGCGCGAACGGGTGATGGCGCGGAACGACGCGATTGCCGGCAACGTGCGCGCGCTGCTCGCCGGGGCCGGGGTGCCGGCGTTCAATCTGGTCTCTTCGCCCGGCTCCGGAAAGACGCTCCTCCTGGAGCGAACCCTCGAGCTCCTGGGCGGCGACCTGAACGTCGCGGTCGTCGCCGGAGACGTCCAAACCCAGAACGATGCCGACCGGATCGCCCGCCACACCAGCCGGCTGGTTCAGGCGGTGATCACCGGCGGGGCGTGCCACCTGGACGCCCAGCAAGTCCGCACGGCGCTCGACGCCATAGACCTCGACCAAGTGGACCTGCTCCTGATCGAGAACGTGGGCAACCTGGTCTGCCCCGCGGCCTGGGACCTGGGCGAGCAGGCCAAGATCGTGCTCTTCGCGGTCACGGAGGGCGAGGACAAGCCGCTCAAATACCCGCGGATGTTCCGGGAGGCACGGTACGTCGTCATGACCAAGACCGACCTCCTGCCGCACGTTCCGTTCGACCCCGACGCGGCCGTGCGTAACGCACGCCAGATCAATCCGGCGCTGCAATTCTTCTTCACCTCCGCGCTAACGGGGGACGGGTTGGCCTCATGGTGCGCTTTCCTCAAGGCTCAGGCACGCCGTCCGGTCGCGACCTGACCGCAGGCCGCGACGCGGCCGCCGCCCGGGAAGCCCTGCACCTCACGGTCACGGGCCGCATCCAGGGCGTGGGGTTCCGTCCGTTCGTTTATCGCCTGGCAAGGCGACACGACCTGGCCGGCTGGGTACGCAATACCGCCGGTGACGTCGAGATCGAAGTCGAAGGCTCGGCGGCGCACGTCGAGGCCTTTCTCCAAGAGCTGGGCCGCGAGGCGCCCGCCCTGGCTCGCGTGGAGCAGGTGCTCACGCAGCCCGCGCCGGGCAGCGGCGCGGTGGGATTTGCGATTGTGCCCAGCACCAATCGTTCGAACCACCGACCGCCGGTCCTGCCTGACGTGGGGATGTGCGACGCGTGCGCGGCCGAGCTGCTCGACCCGGGGAACCGGCGCTACCGGTACCCCTTCATCACGTGCACCGACTGCGGACCGCGCTTCAGTCTCATCGAGGCCATGCCCTATGACCGGGAACGCACCAGCATGCGGGCGTTCCAGCCTTGTCCGCAATGCGAGCGGGAGTACGGCACGCCCGGGGACCGCCGGCACCACTCACAGACCAACTCCTGCCCGGCGTGCGGTCCGCGCCTCCGGTACCTGGCGACGGACCGGGCCAGCCCCGCTGAAGGCGAAGCGGCGCTCTACGCGGCCGCGGCCGACCTGCGCCGGGGACTCATCGTTGCCCTCCGCGGCGTCGGGGGATTCCATCTGGCGGTAGACGCCACGGACGATGCCGCCGTCCGGCGACTGCGGGAGCGAAAGCACCGGAGAGCCAAGCCGTTCGCGGTCATGGTTGGCACGGGAGAGGATGCGCGCGACCTAGCAGAGGTGGGTGACGTGGAAGCCGGACTGCTCACGTCCGCCGAACGGCCCATCGTGCTGCTCGCCGCCCGCCGCACCGCGGGGCTGGCCAGGTCGGTGGCCCCCGGCCTTGCGACCCTGGGCCTGATGACGGCGTATAGCCCGTTGCACCGACTGCTGCTCGACATGCTGGGCCGGCCGCTGGTGATGACCAGCGGTAATCGCGCGGACGAGCCCCTGGCCGCCACCAACGACGAGGCCCTGGCCCGGCTGGCCGGCATCGCCGACGGCTTCTTGCTGCACGACCGCGAGATCGTAGTGCGGTGCGACGACTCCGTCACCCGGGTGTCCGATGGAGCTCCCGTTCTCCTGCGGCGGGCCCGGGGCTACGCGCCGTTGCCCGTGGCCCTGCCGATCGAGACGCCGGTTCCTCTGGTGGCGGTGGGCGCACATCTCAAGAACACGTTCACGCTGGCGCAGGGTCGGGACGCCTACGTCAGCCCGCATCTTGGGGACCTGGAAACGCTGGAGACCCTCGAACACTTCGAGACCCTGCTGGAGCGGTACGGCCGGCTGTTCCGGATCGAGCCGGTGGTGGCGGTGCGAGACCGGCACCCGGGATACCTGTCGAGCCGACTGGCCGAGGAGCTCGGACTCCACCGCATCCTGGCGGTGCAGCATCACCACGCGCACGTCGCGGCCGTTGCGGCCGAGTACGGCGTCACTCGACGTGTGGTGGGGCTCGCGTTCGATGGAACGGGGTATGGCGACGACGGCCACGTCTGGGGAGCGGAGGCCCTGGTGGCCGACCTGGCGGGGTTCGAGCGCGTGGGCCAGTTGCGCTACGCACCCTTGCCGGGTGGGGACCTGGCCGTCCGCCAGCCTTGGCGCTCGGCGCTTGGCTACCTGTCGCTCGCCCCGGAGGCGGAACCGGCGTTCGCCCATGCCTTTGTGGGCGTCAGCGAGCGGGAGCGGGCGCTGGCGCTGAGTCAGATTCACCGTCATGTGAATACCCCGCTCGCCTCATCCATGGGTCGCCTGTTCGACGCGGCCGCCGCGATCTTGGGGATCCGGCGCGTCACCGCGTACGAGGCGCAGGCGGCCATGGAGCTTGAGGCGCTCGCGGGAACCCGACCGGCCCGGGCCCTCCCCTTCCCCATTCTGGACCTCCCGGGCGGCCGGTGGTTGCTCGACCCGCTGCCGCTCCTCGTGGCCCTGGGGGAGAGACGACGTGCCGGACACGACGTGGCGGAGCTGGCGGCAGCCTTCCACGAGAGCGTGGCCGACGCGGCCGCCGGGCTGGCCGACCGAGCGTGTGCGGCGGCCGGTACCGAGCTCGTGGTGTTGAGCGGCGGCGTGTTCCAGAACGCCCGTCTCCTCGCCGCCGTCGCGCAACGGCTGGAAGTGCGGCTGCTCCAGACCCTGGCGCCCCGGCAGCTCAGCCCCAATGACGAAGCAATCAGCTATGGCCAAGCCGCGGTGGCGGCGGCCCTGCTGGGGAGGGAACAATGACCTTGAGCGCGCCTCCATCGGTGCGGCACGAGCACGACCATCTCCACGCCAGGCTGGCCAGGGCCGAGCGGACGCCCGGACGACTGGGGGAGGCCGCCCGCACCGTCGCCCGGATCCTGCACCCGCATTTCCTGCGCGAGGATGAATACGCTACGCCGCCGCTGGCACTGCTCCACGATCTGGCTCACGGCCATTACGCGGCGGCGATGTCGTCGGTGCTGCCGCTGGTCCAGCGCCTCCGCCAGGAGCTGCCCCTCATGCTGGAGGAGCACCAAGCCATCTTGGGCGCGTTGGATGAGTTGGCCGGGGTGGCCCGCGATGTCCGCGATGATGACTTGGTTCGCCTGGCTGAGGAGCTGAAACTCCACGCGCAGCTGGAGGAAGAGGTGTTGTATCCGGCGGCGCTCTTGGTCGGCGATTACGTGCAGCTTCGCATGCGGGGATAGGCCTATGTGTCTCGGAGTGCCAGGCAGGGTGGTCGAGGTCCGCGGCACCAGCGCCACGGTGGATTTCTGGGGTACCCGCCGCGAAGTGCGGTTGGACGTGGTGGACGAGCCGGTGCAAGCGGGGGATTACATCCTCAATCACGTGGGGTTTGCCATCCGCAAGATCCCGGCGGGCGACATCCAGGAAACACTCGCGCTGTACGAGCTGCTGTTGCGCGAGGCGGAGGGCGACATCATGGCGGCCGACGTCCGCGGCGAGATCGCGGGATTGAGCGATCCGAGTGGCACGCATGCCTGACCTCGCCCTGGACGCAGGTGTGGGCGAACTCAAGTTCCGCGACCCGGCGCGCGCGCGCGCGTTCACGGACGCGCTCGCGGGATTGTGCCGGGACATCGGTCGGGCGCGCATCTCGGTCATGCACGTGTGCGGCAGCCACGAGCAATCCATCGCGAAGTATGGGCTCCGAGCCGTGCTGCCCAAGCCCCTCAACGTCATCATGGGTCCGGGTTGTCCCGTGTGCGTTACGGACACGCCCGAGGTGGATGAGGCGGTGGTGCTGGCGGAAGACGGCCGCCGGATCGCTACGTACGGCGATATGGTCCGGGTGCCCGGAACCGTGAAGTCGCTGGCGGACGTGCAGGCTGAAGGCGCACGCATAGACGTGGTCTACAGCGCGGCACAGGCGGTAGAGCTGGCCCGCGACACCACCGAGGAGGTGGTGTTCTTCGCCTCTGGGTTCGAAACCACGGCGGTGGCCACGGCGGCCGTGATCCTGGACCACCCGCCGGCCAACTTCTCCGTGCTCTCGGCCCACAAGTACATCCCGCCGGTCATGGAGATCGTGGCCGAGATGCCGGACACCAAGGTCGAGGGCTTCCTGGCGGCGGGCCACGCCGCAACGATCACCGGTTCGGCGGTGTTCGATCGTTTTGTGGAGCGCCACAAGCTGCCGGTGGTGGTGGCGGGATTCGAGCCACTGGACGTCTTGGCGGGCCTGGTCAAGCTGGTCGAGTTGATCCGCGATGGATTGCCCGCCGTCGCGAACATGTATCCGCGCTGCGTGACGCCGGAAGGGAACCGCGCGGCGCAAGCGCAGCTCTGGCGCGTCTTCCGAACCATGGGGGGCCGTTGGCGCGGCATCGCCCACGTGCCGAACGGCAATCTCCGGCTGCGGGACGAATTTGCGCACGTCGACACGCGCCGGCGGTTCAAGATCGATCTCCGGCGCCTGTGGCAACATGCCCCCTCGGGGCTTACCCAGGTGTGCGTCTGTGGTGACATCATGGCCGGAATCGCGAGTCCCGGCAACTGCCCGTTATTCGGCAAGGAGTGCGTCCCGGACAGCCCGGTGGGCGCCTGCATGGTGAGCAGCGAGGGAACGTGCCGTATCTGGCACCAGTATGGAGGTCACCCCGAGCTATGACGACCGTCCCCGGCACGGCACCGATGCAGGGCGAGCGGATCGGCCTGAAGCACGGCGCTGGTGGCCGCGCCATGCGGCGGCTCATCACGGAGACCCTGGCCCGGGGACTCCTGACCCCCATGCAGAACGGCATTGGGCTCGCGGCCATGGACGACGGCGCGGCCATTCCGCTGGGGGATGCCTGGCTGGTGGTCACCACGGACTCGCACGTGGTCCACCCGGTCTTTTTCCCCGGCGGCGACATCGGGCGGCTGGCCATCTCCGGCACGGTGAACGACCTGGCCATGATGGGCGCCACCGAACCGCTTGGCCTCACCTCGGCCGTGATCGTGGAGGAGGGCTACCGCACGGTGGACCTGGAGCGCATCCAGCGTTCCATGGTGGAAGCGTGCCACGAGGCCGGTGCCACCATTGTCACCGGTGATACCAAGGTCATGGGCCGTGGCGAGCTGGATGGCGTGGTGATCAACACCACGGGCGTGGGACTGGCCCAGCGTGTGGTGCCGGACGCGGGCTTGCGTGCGGGCGACCGGATCATCCTCACGGGATCGGTGGGCGATCACGGCATTGCGCTGATGGCCCGACGACACGGACTGGAGCTGGACGCCGACCTGGTGTCCGATGTGGCGCCGCTCAACGCGCTGGTGCGGCGGGCGCTGTTCGCCGTGGACCTGGGAATCACCGCCATGAAGGACCCCACCCGCGGCGGGCTGGCAAGCGCCCTGCACGAAATGGCGGAGAAGAGCAGCGTGGGGATGGTGATCCATGAGCCCGCGGTACCCATGAAGCCGGCGGTCCGGGCGGCGGCCGAGGTGCTGGGGCTCGATCCCCTCCAGATCGCGAACGAGGGGAAGGCGGTGATCGGCGTAAGACCTGAGGCCGCGGCAGCGGTGCTCGCGGCATGCCGAGCCCACCCATTGGGACGGGAGGCAGCAGTGATCGGCGAGTGCATCTCCGAGCACCCGGGCCGCGTGATCCTCGACACGGGGATCGGTCGGCGGCTCCTGGTCGAAGCCGAGGGCGAGTTGCTTCCGAGGATCTGCTGATGCGGGACACCAACGGCGGAGCCATGGAGCACATCCGGATGAGCCGGGAAGGGGCGGTGGGCATTATCACCATCGCCCGCCCCCAACGCATGAACTCCATGGATGTTCGAACCGCGCGCGACTTCCGGAAGGCGGGCCTGCAATATGCGCGGGACGACGACGTGCGCTGCGTGATGCTCCGCGGCTCTGATGGTTTGTTCTGTAGCGGGGCCGACCTCAAATATATTCGCAGCGGTGGCGAGGAAGCCGATTTCAGCTATTTGCACCCCGAGGTGCCCCCGCCCGATCGTTCCTTCGGCGAGGGATTCAAAGAGATCCTGGAATACCTGCACAGCACCATTTCGGAGATCAAGCGGGCTCCTAAGCCATTCATCGCGGCGGTGGACGGCGTGGCCGCGGCCGGCGGCTTCGGGATCGCCATGGCGTGCGACCTGGTCTACGCCTCCGAGCGCGCCCGCTTCGAGTGGGCCTACCACAAGACCGGACTCACCGGCGCCGAAAGCTCCACCTTCTTCCTGCCCCGTCTGGTGGGGCTCCGCAAGGCGATGGAGCTGGTGTTGCTCAACCCTCGGCTGTCAGCGGCGGAGGCCCGGGACGCGGGGTTGGTAACTGAGGTGCTTCCGGTGGCAGCCTTCGACGAAGCCGTACTCGCCGTGGCCCAGCGGCTGGCGGCGGGACCCACCCTGGCCTACGGTATCGCCAAGACACTGCTCAACGAGGCCGCGGGCGTGGACCAGCTGGACTATCACCTGGACCGGGAGCTGGAGCAGCTGAGCCGGATCGCGGACGGGCCTGAGTTCGCCGAGGGCCTGGCCGCGTTTTTCGCCAAGCGGCCGGCGGCGTTCCCACGATAGCAGAACCTACGGAGACGTAGGAGAACAGGACGTATCGGGACGTACCTGTGGGTCCTGTTCATGTGCCCAGCGCCAGGATTCCCTCGCCCAACGGCGGCGTCAGCACGCCCAGGTCCGTCACCAGCGCGGCGATCAGGTCAGCCGGCGTCACATCGAACGCCGGATTGTGCACCGCGATTCCCGGGGGCGCGGGGATTTCGCGGGCCGGGCGTTCTTCGATGAGGATCTCTTCGCCCGACGGGGTCTCCGGATCCAACGTACTGCGCGGCGCGGCGACGTAGAACGGAATGCCGTGGGCGCGGGCCAACACCGCCAGCGCGTACGTGCCGACTTTGTTCGCGGTGTCCCCGTTGGCTGCGATCCGGTCGGCGCCGGTGATCACCAGATCCACCTCGCCGCTCGCCATCAACGATGCGGCCGCCCCGTCCACGATCAGCCGGCCCGGAATACCCAGGCGTGCCATTTCCCAGCCGGTGAGGCGCGCGCCTTGCCCCAGCGGTCGCGTTTCGCAGGCGATGACGTCAATCCCCTTGCCGGCCTCGTGCGCCGCCCGAATCACGCCGAACGCGGTGCCGATGCCCCCGGTGGCAAGCATACCGGTGTTGCAGATGGTGAGGATGGTACCGCCGTCCGGCACCAGGTCGAGGCCGTTCCGCCCCATGCTCTCACACATCGCTGCGTCTTCGTCCCAGATTCGGTCCGCCTCTCGGCGCAGCGTCGCCCCAAGGTCGGCACCATGAGCGATGGCTTCCACGGCCACCCGGCGCATGCGCCCCACCGCCCAGGACAGGTTCACCGCGGTGGGCCGGGCCGCCGCCAGGCGGTGAGTGGCGTCGTTCACCCAACGGATCCCCAGCCCGGCGTCGCCTTCTTTCACGGCCGCCGCCGCCATGCCCATGGCCGCCGCGATCCCAATCAACGGAGCGCCGCGCACTCGAAGCGATTGAATCGCTTCCACCATCGAGTCAATGGTGTGGATCTCGAGATAACGGACGTCGCCCGGCAGGAGCGTCTGGTCCAGGAGCCGGACGGAGCCGTCCGGGGCCCAGGCGATGGCATCGGTTCGTACCGTCATGGCCGGACACCTACGCGGGCGGCGCGCGGGCCCAACGCGCCTGCTCGCGCTACGGCTTCTTGGCCACCTGATGACACATGCCGCAGACGGCTTCCGCCCTGCCAGCGTGGTCCGCCGGAGCGTCCGGGACGGCTTCCATCACGCCCTGCCGGTGGCACATCATGCACTTGTCACGACCGGCCAGGTCGTGGGTAATCGCCGGGGGTTCCTTGGTCTGCACCGCCGCGTCGGCCGCATGGCACCACCCACAGGATTCCACCGCCCGGTCGGCATGATTCTCGGGAACGTCCGGCACGGTCGGCATCACGCCGCGATTATGGCACATCATACAGCGTTCTCGGCCGGTGGTGGTGTGCTTCATGACCGGAGGCTTGGCCGGAGCCTCCTGAGCCACCACCGGGGCAACGGCCAGCCCCAAAACCGCCACTCCGGCTAACCAACTGGCGCGCTTCATGCGGACCCTCCTCATGTGTGTCTACCAAACGTGCTGGCGCCTTCATGGCTCACTCCACTATCCAGCAGGTCCATTCGGGCACTCTGGGAATTACTCGCCACGGGCAGGTAAAGACTCCCTGAAGACGCGATGAGCACCCCTTGGCCTGACTTACTGGGTCGGATTGGCAGTGTAACCCAGATACGTCAGCACCACCACATACGCGATGAGCACGAGGCCGAACCAGGTGAACAGCCGGCTGGCCTGCCCCCGAGCCGACCGCCGGTCCAGGAAAGGAATCAGGAGAACCAGTAGCCCGCCTACAGTAAACGCAAATATGCCGACCGCTTCCCCTTCTATCCCGAGGATATGGGCCGGCAGGTACTTCAGGGTCTGGAACATGAACATGAAGTACCACTCCGGCTTGATCCCGATCGGAGCGGGCACGAAGGGATCGGCCTTGGTCCCCATTTCGGCCGGGAAGAACGCGGCCAGCGTCACCAGCACCGCCAGAGCCAGCAGCCAGCCAACCAGGTCCCGGAGAAAGAAGTTGGGGAAGAACGGCATGCTTGCGGGGCGCTCGCCGCGGGTTTCCTGGTCCATGGGTACGCTCATGCCGTGGCGCTGGACCAGGAAGACGTGCAGCGCCACGAGCGCGATGGCGATGGCCGGCAGGACGGCGACGTGTATCGCGTAGAACCGGGTCAGCGTGGCTCCGGACACGTCCTCACCACCGCGCAGGACGCGCAGCAGGAACTCGCCGACCAGCGGCACGACTGCGACGATCTCGGTTCCCACGCGGGTGGCGAAATAGGCCAACTCGTTCCAGGGCAGCAGGTATCCGGTGAACCCGAATCCCAGTGTCACGGCCAGCAAGACGAAGCCGGAGACCCAGGTAAGCTCTCGTGGCGGGCGGTAGGCCTTTATCAATAGCACGCTCAGGAAGTGCAGAAACAGGGTGAAGACCATCAGGTTGGCGGACCACGCGTGAATCGAGCGGATGAGCCACCCGAACTGCACCTCCGCCATCAGGAACTGCACCGATTCGTACGCGCCGTCGGCGGAGGGTCGGTAATAGAACAGGAGTAAGACCCCGGTGGCGATCTGCACCAGGAACAGGAACAGCGTCATGCCGCCGAGGTAGTACCACACGGAGTGCCGGTGGACGGGCACTTCCTTTTTGGTCGCGAGCTGCTTGATCTCCGCCAGACCAAGCCGGGCGTCGAGCCACACCCACGCCAGTGCCCAACGCTCCCGGAATTTCACGCTTACGCGCCCTTACCGATCACGATCTGGTCACCGCGGACGTTGACTTGGTACTGCTCGAGCGGTCGGGGCGGCGGCCCCTCGACGTTGGTGCCGTTGAGATCGAAGTGACCGTTATGGCAGGCGCACCAGATGTGACTCACGTCCTGCCGATACTGGACGATGCAGCCGAGGTGGGTGCACGTCGCCGAGAACGCCCGCAGCTCTCCGCTCGGCGTCCGCAGGAGAATGCCGGCGCGATTGCCGAACTTGAAAATCTGGCCGGAGTTCGCCGGCACGTCACCCGGACCGACAGCCAACGTCACGGAAGCCGTGGCCGACTCGCCGGATGCCGGCGGGACCAGGTAGCGGCCGGCGGGGTACAGGACGGCGATGACGAGACCGCCCAGACTGGTGCCGAGCAACCAATCCACAAAGCGCCGCCTGGTCTGCGAGAGGCTGGTTCTCATGGTCCCGCTCTCCCTCCGGAGGTCGCCACCCCTACACCCGCCGTTCGAGCTGCCGAATCTTGAGCAGCAGTCCCGCCACCAACGCCAGAATGATCGTCACCGAGACCGCCAGTCCGGCGCGGCGAAAACTCAACTCTCCCAGCGCCCGGCGACCGGCCACAATACCGGAGTCGCTGACGGTCAGGCCTTGCTCGACCTCGGTTCGCACAGCTGCGAGCTCGAACGAATGGACGGCCGTTCGGGCGGCGATCCGCGCGTTCTGCGCCCCATCGAGCTCGAACAGGGCCTGGCTGACCGCCACACCGGCGCCCTCCGCCCGCTCGAGCAGGGAGCGCGCCGAATCGTACCGCGCCTCCAGCGAATCGATCAGTCCCCTCATGCCGGCCGCCACCGCGCCGCCAGGGTCGCCGGGCGTGTGGCAACTGGCGCACACCGCCCCGCTATCGAGTCCGAGCAACGCGATGGTCGCTTCCTGGATGTCATGATTGCCGTGACAGGTGGCGCACCCCGGCACTCCAAGCATGGTAAAGGTCTCCGCGTGCCGGCTGGCGCGGAATCGCTCCGCCATGGTGGTGTGACATTGGCCGCACACGTTCCCCACCCACGCCACCCCGGGCGGCGCCGCACCGTGATTGCCGTGACAGTCGTTGCACACGGGAGCAGAGAGGTCTCCCGCCTCGGAAACCGTGCGCCAGTGGATGCTCCGTTGGTATTGCTCCTGTTGATCCGTGCGGATGCCATACGATCGCATCCGCTCCGCATTCGAATGACAGGCCCCGCACGTGGCCGCCACATTCAGCGGATGGACGCTCGAGTTCGGGTCCGACGGGGGCCGGATGTGATGCGGCGTATGACAACTCGAGCAGGTCGCGACCAGCGTGTCGCGATGCTGGAGCAGACGCTGTCCGTGCACCGAGGACCGGTACTCCGCGATCTGATCGACCCGCAGGGAGGGGTTGTACCGGCGCATGAACTCGGCGCTGGAGTGACACCGGCCGCACGTCTCGAGCAGGATTCGCCCGCGCGGCCGTCCCACGAAGCCCCTGGCCGGGTCCATGGCCTCGAACCCCGGCGCGGATGCATCTCCCCCATGACACGCCACGCAGCCGAACCCGCGCTCGGCATGGATGTCCGTGGGGAAGAGTCTGGCCGGCGTCCCCAGGCGGTCGTCCGGGAGCGACCCATGACACTCCACGCAGCTTCCGCCCGCGTTCTCCTGCCCCTGCCCCTCCAGCGCCGCGCGGGGAACCGCGAGCACCACCAAACTCACCAGCGGGACCGCCATCCACGACGGCACGGGCCTACCTCCCCCGCCGCTCAAAGAAGCTCGCGACGTCGGCGATGTCCTGGGCATCGAGCCGTACCCACCGACTCCCCTGCGGTATGGGCGCCCCCACATGATTCCACAGCGCCGCGACCAGGCCGGCGGGCGACTCCAGACCTCCGACCGTGGCGAGATCCCGGGCGGCGCCCCGACCACCTCCATGGCAGCGGTCGCAGCCCCCGGTTCTGACCAGTTGCTCCCCCCGTGAGGCAACACCGGCGTCGCCGAAGTAGCGCCCGGCGTACAGGTAGGCAACCAGATCGGCCATTTCGTCCGGCCGTAGCGCCGGGATCGGGACGCCGCTGGCCTCCATGGCCTCGATCATGCGGGGTCCCTTGTTCCACATCGCCGCGGCGAAATCGAGCACGCTGCCGTAGCGGCGCTCGGCCCCCAGGTCCGGGCCGATCCGGCCACCGGTGCCGGCCACCTGGTGACACCCAATGCATCGCTTCTGCTGGAACAACAACTCCCCGCGGCTGGCCTGCCCCGGGACGACGTACAACGTTCCGGAGGGAAGGCCCCCGCCCGGGCCTTCCAGGTAGGCCAGTAGATCACGCAGCTCTCGACCGGTGAAGGTGGGCCGGCGGATCCCCAGAGAGCGCATGGCGCTCGCCATGGCGGGCGCGTGGTTCCACATGCCCGCCGCGATCATGATCGGCGTCCGCGACAGGGCGAGGACGCCAAGATCGGGTCCACGCACGCCTCCCAACCCGCGAACCTGATGACAGCCCATACATTGGCGATCGCGGAACAGCCGCGCGCCTCGCACCGAATCGCCCGGCGCGTCGAAGTAGTCGAGCCAGTACAGGAAGGCCATGAGATCCGCGGCCTCCCATGACGTGAGCCGCGGGCCCTGGAGGTCGCGTCGGGTCATTTCCCGCCGCATGTCCGGAATATGGTTCCACAAAGTCGCGGCCAGATGGTAGAAGGACCGCTCGCCGGACAGACGCGCCAGATCCGGTCCGACGGTGCCCCCGTGGCCGTTCACCGCGTGACACCCAAAGCACCCCTTGGCAAAGAAGATGCGGGAGCCTGCCTCGACGCTCTGGGCGATGGTCGATCCGGCCTGCGCGGACGCCAGCCCCGCCGGAAGGACGCTCGCGGCTGCGAGCGCTAGCGCCCACAGCCCACCTCCCGCCCGGACCACGTTACCGACACCCCGGCAACCCGGCACCACGGGATCCACGCCGGTCAGGGGACGTTGGCGCCGTGGCACACCGCGCACATGTCGGGGTTTCGCTTTTTCATCCGCGCGGCGTCGAAATCGGGTCCATGGGGATTGAATCGCTGCGCCCCCGTCGCGGCATGACATGTCAGACAGTCCCTCTCGGCATGACACGAGACGCAGCTTTCCAGGGACTGCCGCGCCGCCTGCCCGTGGCCCACCAGGAAGAAGCGCTTGGCGTCATGGTATCCCTGCCCCAGGGTGACGTCCAGCGCCAGGCCCGCCCTCACGTGACAGGCGGCGCAGAACCCCTGGGCGCTGTGACAGTCACTGCACGAGGTCTCGCGGGCGTAAGCACTCGCCGGATGCCGCGACAGGAATCCGGTCGGATGGTATCCCCCGCCCCCGGACGCAGCGTCGGGCCGATGACAGTCCAGACAGTCCGACCGAACGTGACACCCGGCGCAGGTTTGGGGCGTGGCCGTGGCCTCGGGCGCATGGCGGTCCCGAAACCCACCTTGATGCGATGGCGGGGCGTGCCGCTGCACCGGCATGCCCACAGCCTGGCCCGACGCCGCGGTGAAAAAGCCCGCTGCCACCTGCGGACTCCCAATGTGGCACTCCAGGCAGTTCTCCCGTGTGTGACACACCTGGCACTCGCTGGCGTCCTGCCGGACCAAGGTGCCGTGCCGCTTCAGGAAATCGGCGGCGCCATGCGAATCGGGAGCTTGCGCCGCGATGGGCCCGGCGGCCGCCGCGGCCGCCATGGCGATCGCAACGAGGGGAAGCTTGGTCATCGCGGCCTCCGAGCGTCGGGAATGCGGAGGATGGCGGGGTGGAGCGGCCGATGGTCCGCTCCCGAGCCGACGGCGAACGTCGCGCCGAGGTTGATCCGCACCTGGTTCCAGGACAATGCGGCGGCGTCGCCCCGCTCGCGGGTTTCGTCGTACCGCTGGACGTCAGCGTAGATCCGGGTATCCGCGCGGGGGCGCAGATCGGCCCGCATGCCGTAGGACCAGGCTTTCGAGTCGTCGAACCGGAACTCCAGTGGTCGTCGCGTGCGCGCCCCGTGGGCCGTGAGCGCCAGGAACGACGACGGGTCGAACGTGGCCTGACCTTCGTAGCCGAAGGAAGCGGCCCCGGCCCCGCGCTCCTGATGCACGGCCGCGTTGAACGTCCAGCGCTCGACTCGGGCCATGCTCGCCCCGACGGACCAATGCCAGCCGTCGTCTTCGACGGATACAAGAGCCACCGACACACCGGGATCATCGAACTGGTAGAACTCACCCCGGACGCGGACGTCCACACCCACAGCCGGCGAAAACGCCCCCGACGCCCACGCCGCCGAGTACGCGACGGGACTGAACGCGCCCCAGATGCGCCAGAGGTCGAAATAGGGGCGATAGCGGCGACCTCCAACCGCCACCCGTCGGCTTTGGCGCACGTAGCTGAGCGCAACGTCGGCGCTGCCCCAATCACCCGAGGTCAGGTCGTAGTCCGCTCCCGCCGCCAGCGAGACCTCTCCCGAAATGGCGGCGTGAGCGTCCAACGCCGCCCGCTCGAACGTGGTGCCGTTGGTGCTGGGATCATCCTCCCGCTGGTACCCGATCCGCCCGCCGAAGCGCGGCACGGACCAGGCCACCCACCCCCCGGCGACGATCTGGCGATCAGTCGGCTGATAGTCCCCCAGGGGATTCAGCTCAGGGCTGGTGACCGGCAGGTCGAGGCCCCGCGCCAGGCTCCAGCCGCCATAGGCCGAGAGGCGAAGGAGGCGCCCGAACGGCCGAAGCTCCAGTCGCCCCCCGTCGAACCCGCGGAAGCCGAACCGGGTCGTCACATGCGTCCGCCCAGCCTCCACGGTCAGCGGAGCGGTGACGTACTCGGCGTAACCGTCCAACAGTTGGAGGGTGGGTCGGACGCCCGGCCAGAGGTCGCGGTTTTCAACGTCGCCCAGCCCCCGGACCTTGGCCTGGAGGCGCAGCCCCGGAACCCCGAATCCCCAGACGGACAGGTCCGCGGTTCCGACGACCGGGAGACTGGAGCGCTTCGGCCCGGGCCGGAACAGCGAGCAGTAGGCGGCGCCGTCGCAGGTGACGGCTATGCCGTCGGGAGACACCAGCCCGCCGGTCGGTCCGACCACCACGGTCGAGGCCAGGACGCTGTCCAGCGCCCACCCGCGGTAGGCCACGGATTGCATCCGGGTGTCGAGGCGCAGCCGATAGCCCTGGCCATGGAGCGGTGCCGTCCAGGCCAGCCCCGCGATGAGGGTCGCCGCACACCTACCAGCAGAAGTCATGCGTTCCCCCTCGGACCGTTACCGGAAGGTGGCCCAGAGGACCAGGACGATGATGGTGATACCCAACGCCAGGGAAGCGAACCCCAGCACGAGAGACCAGAGGTAAAAGGTGCGCGACGGCGCTGGTGCGGTCATCTGCTCCAGTCGGCCCTCCCGCAGGAGCCGCTCGTATTGCAGCGGATGCTCCTCCTTGAGGTACGCCGTGGTGGACCGCCCGGTGAAGATCACCAGGTCAATGGGGAATTTCTCAGGTCGAAGATGAACATTGAAGAAATGAATTGTGAAGATGAACCCGAGGGCGAGCAGCGCCTCGTCGCCGTGCACGATGGTCGCCACGTTGAACGCCCAGCCCGGGAGAAACCGCGCAAAGAACTCCGGAAACCAGAGCAGCAGCCCTGACCCGCCGATGATGGCCACCCCCCAGAACACGGCCAGGTAGTCGAACTTCTCCATGTAGCTGAAGCGGTCAAACCGGGGCCGGGGGCCGCGGCCAAGAAACCACTGGAACATCTGGATCACGTCCCGGACGTCCTTGGGCTGTGGCACCATAGAATCCGGTCCCCAGACGATGCCCAGCTTGTCCGGCCGCCGGATCCAGCTGTGGAGCACCGACGCGATGTGGACCACGAAGTACCCGAAGGTGATGATGGCGCACAGCCGGTGGATCAACCCCGCCGCCTGGAATCCACCCAACGCCCGCACCAGCCCCCGGGCCCAGGGGGCATAGGAGAAATGCAGCGGGATGCCGGTGAGGACCAGGCCAAAGAACGAAATCATGACCAGCGCGTGCAGCGTCCGGTCCACCGTCGTGAACCGCCAGACGTAGGGCCCGTCCCCCTGGTCGGCAACGCTCAAGGGGCGTGTCATGCTCCCTCCCGATGCACCGGCTCGGCCGGTGGTCGGCTCCGCACCCGGTTGACGGCGAGCCGCCCGACCCACAGCACCGTGTGAAGACCGAAAAAGAGAAACACGCTGGCCAGCAGGGTGGTCATCAGTGCCCATACCCAGAACAGCACCGGATAGCGCGCGCGGTCACGCACGTCTCCGTGGGCGTAGTACTGGACAAAGTTGGCGTTGGCGTCCGGATGACAGCGGGCACAGGTGGCGACCAGGTTCAGGGGATAGACGGACGACTGCGGATCCGACGCGGGCCTGACGTCGTGCGCCGTATGGCAGTCGCTGCATTTCGCCGTGAGCCCGAACCCCAGCTTGGTTGCCTTGCCGTGATAGGTATCGAAATAGGTCTGGTACAGCCGTTGGTGGCAGGCTCCGCATTCCTCCACCACGCCGGCGAACCAGCGGGGGTCCGACGCGCGGACGATGCCGTGACTGGTGTGGCAGTCGGTGCAGACCGGCGCGGGGGCGCCACCGGCGCCCATCCTCCGCTCGCGCAGCGCGGCGCCGTGGGCGGATCCCTGGTACACCTCCAACACACCCGCGTGGCACACGCCGCACGTGGCGGCGATGTTCTGGCGGTTGACCGAAGACCGTGCTTCCTCGCCCGGCAGCACCCGGTGGGCGCCATGGCAATCGTTGCACGTGGCCGAGACCACTAGCCCGGCGCGAGTGAGCGCCGCGCCGTGCACCGTCTGGTAGTACTGGCCCACCGCCTCCCGCGCCTGGGCCTCCTCCGGCGCCATGAAATACGTCCCGACGATGCGCGGATCGGCGTGGCAGCCGCCGCAGAGCGAGGCCACGTTGAGCGCGTAGGTGGGCGAGCGGCGGTCGTCGGCACCGTACACCGTGTGGGAGCCGTGGCAGCTGACACAGGTGGGCGCATCGCCCCGGTCTGCCACATTCCTGGCGTGGATGGAGCCCGCCCAGTCCAGGCCGGCCTGTGCATGACACGTCTGACAGGGAACGGCCTTGGCCCCTGCCCCATGGGGGTAACCCACGGCCTGTTGGGGATGGCACGACCCGCACGCCAGTCGCCCATGCCGGGTATCACGCACCAGCGAGTCTGTCACGTACAGTCGCGGCGTGGTGTCCTGCCCGGAGGCGGCCCTCATGAAGTCCCGATCGCCATGGCACAGCTGACATTCCACTCCGGTCCCACCTTGCGCCCACGCCACGGTCCCGCCTCCGCCACCCAGCACCAGGGCGAGCATTACCCACCCCAGACTCCGGCTTGTCCGTGGCATCACGCCCGCCTCCTTGCCCCGCTTCTCACCCCGAGCCGCTCCAAGGATCCACCTCGTGGCACGCATCACACGCCACTGGTGCGTTGTGCTCTACCCGGTCGGTGTGACACACGGTGCACACCTGCCGGCTCCAGCGATTCACCCCGCGCACCTTCTCCCCGTGACACTGGGAGCATTGGAGATGAGCGAAGGACCGATCGTGTTTCGCCTTGACGTCCTGCCGGTGACAGGAAGCGCAGGTCGCGTCCGCGGCGCCCCGGTGATGGCACGCGGCGCACTGCGCCGCCGAGGTTACCGTGGTCCCGCCATGATCGGCCAGCGGCGAGTGGCATTGGGTGCACGTAAGACCGGCCCGCACCGCATGTGGCTCGTGCTCGAACCCTTCGTCGCCGAACGGGACCCGGCGGCGCTCCTGGCCGAGATGACAATCGAGGCAGGCGTTCTCGCCAAGGGGGGGGCCCAGCGCCGGCTGGGAGAACGTGAACGGCAGACCGGCGCCCCTGGCCTGCCTGACCAGGTCCAGGGCCGACCGCAGCAGGCGATCGGCGAAGGTGATGTTGTGCGTCGCACCGCCGTCGCGGACCAGCCGGACGTTGTCCTCCGCCATACGCACCAGACTGTCCGCCCCGGGCCGCGTGCGGGCGGGTGTCCCGGACACGGCGGCCCGGGCGGCGACGACGACCGGGGCCACCGCATTCATGCGGCGGTCCATTTCCCCCTTCCAGGAGGGCAGGATGTTGGCGTAGCGAACGCCGTGGCACGACAGGCAGGACGCTTCGCCCGCCACCTGCACCTGTTCGTGCGCCTTGATCTGGCGGGTGAGGCCGTGGCAGCTCTCACACGACACGCTGGCCAGGAACATGGTGCTGGGCGCGCTGGCCGTGCCGTGGCCGCCCAGGCCGGCGTAGAGTTGGCGTTGCGCTTCGTGCGCGCCACGATGGCACCCCGCACAGTCCAGCGCGAAGCTCGAGGCTAACGTCGTGACGCGGTGCTCGATCGGGGTGTGGCACTGCGCGCACTCGACGTTGTGCTCGGCGATGTGCACCCGGTGCACCAGCTCGGTATTGCCGAATTGCTGCAGCCGCTCGGGCTCGTTGTGGCAGTTGAAGCAGCGCGGTTGGGCCGCCGCCCCCGTGCCGGATGTCACCTCTCGATGGCACGACACGCAGGACACGAGATCCTCGACGTATCGAGGGTGATCCACCACGAACCCCGCGGGCGACGTGATACGTGGCGGCGAGGGATGGCACCCGGTGCAGGACGCGACCGGGGCGCCCACCGGCCGATCCTTGAAGTGGCATAAGAAACAGGTGGACTCGGTCACGGTGAGATGCTCGCCCTGGACGATCTGGGAATGGCAGCTGGTGCACCGCAATTGCTTGCCACGCCGCAGATCGCCAAGGTGCCGGGCGTGGTCGAACAGCAAGCCCTTGTAGCTGCGCGCGCCCTCGAGTTTCCGATCGGTGTGGCACCCAGAGCGCAGGCACGCGGCGTCCTCGATCTCGGCCCAGGGCTTGGTGCCATAGGCACCCGTGATGTACTTGACCACCTGATTGGCCGCTTGAAGCTTGCCCATGGCCTCGGCCCGAATCCCCGGGGCATAATGGCATTTGATGCACGGCACGTCATTGTGGGACGAGCTGGCCCACGACTCGTAATACGGCACCATGTTGTGACAGTTGTCGCAGAATCCCGGCTGGGCGCTGTATTCGATGAACCCGACGCCGCCGACCGCGCCGACGATGATCACCAGAATGCTGGCCTGAATGGCCCATCGCAGCGGGCGCGCGAACCGTTCTCGGAACGCCGACCAGCGCGTCATTGGCTGGCCCTTTGCCGCTTCAGATCCGTCAGCTTGAACCCGGCGACCGCCACCGCCGCCAGCGCCAGAAACCAGATCGAGATCAACAGCACGCGGTGCTCCCACTGCCGTTCCCGGCTAGCCTCCGCCATCGCGCGGATGTCCCGGGTGATGGCGCTGGCGCGGAGGCTCAGGTCCGCCAGCCGCTCCCTGTCGAGGCTGTGCTGAACCTGGCCCAGTTGGTGGTAGAACGTCAGCGCCGTCTGATAGCGGAACCGGGCGTCGGTTACGACCTCGCCGCTCCGGACCAGGTGTGCGATGGCTTGCTGAGCCGCCTCCAGCTCGGCGCCCACCCGCGTGATCTCCTGTTGGACCTCGGCGGCGAGAATGCCGGGCGGGCTGTCCGGGAGGTGACAGCGCGCGCAGACGCTGGTGAGTTGCCCGGGGGCAACTCGCTCGGTGCCGTGGTTGCTGTGACACGCGAGGCACCCGGGGAAGCCCTCCCGCCTTCCGGCGGAACCGTGCGGCCCTGCCGCAAACGCCCGGCCGACCAGGACGTGGCACCGACCGCATACGTTGCTGACCTCGGTCACGTTGGGCGGGAGGGCGGCATGGGAGCCATGGCAGCCGATGCAGGTGGGAGCGGCGAAGTCACCGTCTTCCAGCACGGCGACGCCGTGCGCGCTCCGCCGGTAGGCCGCCCCCTGGTCCGTGGGGATGCCGTAGCGCTGCATGCGGCGCGCATCCTCGTGGCAGCGGCCGCACGTCGCCGGGATGTTCGCCGGATACACCGGGCTGCGGGCATCGGTCGGCGGGAGCACGGTGTGCGCGTCGTGGCAGTCGGTGCACGTGGGGGCCGTGGTGTCTCCCCGCGCCAGCAGCAGCTCACCGTGCCGGCTGGTGCGGAGCTCCGCCAGCTGGTCGGCGGGGAGTCCATACTGCCGCATGCGATTCGGATCGGCGTGACAGGAGGCGCAGACGGCCACGGCGCGCACTTTGCCCGGCGCGCCCAGGAATCGGCCGCCGTGCGCGGTAGCCCGCTCCCGCGCCGCCGGCAC
Organism: Gemmatimonadales bacterium; assembly: GCA_036393515.1. GTDB lineage: Bacteria > Gemmatimonadota > Gemmatimonadetes > Gemmatimonadales > GWC2-71-9 > JACQHC01. Next base: position 97,666 of record DASWGV010000088.1, read on the forward strand.
GCCCCCGTGGCAATCGTGGCACCGTATGCCCCGCTCGGCGTGCACGCCCAGGCCGAAGCTCCGGCGCTTGTCGGCGTGACACACGATGCACCCGTACGTCGAATCGCCCGCCGCGACCGGACCCTGCGGGGCGGCCTCCGCCGCGCTCAACCCGAGCGCCAGTGCCCAGCCGGCGAGCGGGACGGGGATCAATGCGGCCACGTTCACCGGCCCTCCTCCCGTGGAGCCCCGGCGCCCGGCGCGACCGGGGCCTCGCTCGACGGCGCGTCGAGCACGGGACGCAGCCGGGGCGAGGGCGTGTGGATGCTCCGGCCGGCCGCCCATGCCGCCAGGAACCCCACCACGAACGTCGCGGCCAGAGCGGCCGCGATCGGGCGCCGTCGGAGCGGCGCCGCCGCATCCCGCTCGAACACCGGGAGCAGGGCCAGGCTCACCCCCAGCACCGTAAATGCCGCCAAACCCCACGTGCCGAGGTAGCGGAGAAGCGCCAGCGACACGCTCACCGGCACCCAGGTGACGACGATCGCGTCCGGCACTTCGTACGGGTTCGCCGGGGCACCCAGCGGCCGCGGAAACAGGATGGCGGCGGTCGCCGTTATCGCGAGTGCCAGCACGGCCGCGATGAACGACCGCAGGACGTGGTGCGGGAAGAACGGCACGCCCGCGGTGCCGTGCGACGCCCCCGCCGCCACTGGCGCCACCCCATGCTTGCGGACCAGGGCGAAGTGCATGGCCAGGAGCCAGAACGCCACCCAGGGCAGCACGATGACGTGGAGCGCGAAATACCGTGACAGCGTGGCACCAGAAATGGCCACGTCTCCGGTGAGCAGGTTCGCGGCCAAGGGACCCAAAACCGGCAGCGCACGCAAAGCGTTCAGCAGCTCGGTGACCGTCCAATACGCCCACTGGTCCCACGGAAGGAGATAACCGGTTGCGCCGAACCCCAGGATGACGAAGAGCAGGAAAACTCCGACCAGCCAGTTGGTCTCACGGGGCGAGCCGTAGGCGCGATCGATGAACACCCGGGCCATGTGCAGCAGGGCCAGCAGCACGATGAGGCTGGCGGACCAGACGTGCAGGTCCCGGATCAGCCACCCCATCGGCACACCGGTCACGATGTGCTGGACGCTGGCATAGGCCTCATCGGCGGATGGCCGGTAGTACACGGCAAGCAGGACGCCCGTCACCACGAGCACCATGAACAACAGATAGACCAGCCCGCCGAACGCATGGCGCCACGAGACGTGCGGGGCCAGCGGACGGCGCAAGGCCTTGCGGAGGGCCTCGTCGATGCGGAGCCGATGGTCAATGGGACCGTACAGCAGACCGAGGAACCGCGGCACCCCGAGGAGGTTGGCGTCCGTGCTCTCTCGGAGATCGGACCAGAGCTGGCGGAACCAGCCTGGCCGTTCGCGGGGCGGGCCGTCCGTCATTTCAGCGCGCCTCCGCGTCGACCACGTAGACCGTGCCACCGAGCACGCGGACCGCGTATCGGCGGAGCGGCCGGGTGGTCAGCCCGGCTACCACGTTGCCGTGCAGGTCATACACCAGGTACCGGCAGGGCGACGCCACGCGGAACGCCGCGGCATCCCACTCCAGAATGCACCCGTCCACGGGCGACGTGCCCTGGAGCGCCGCAAACTGGCGCTCGCCCGCCCTGACCACCAGGACGATACGCTCCCCGAGGCTCACGACGCGCGCGGCGCCGACGGGGAACTCCTCCAGTGGCCCCAACCGCGCGCCGGGCTCGGTCCCGGCCATGGTCAAATGATCTGCCGGGAGGAGGTACAAGGCCGCGGCGAGCCCGATAGCGGTCAGCATCACCAGGATGACGCCGCCGAGCAGCAGCTCGTTGAAGCCCGAGGCCCTCCTCGTCGCAACGGATGTGCTCGCGTCCGTCACCGGCCGGCCCTCCACATTCCCTTAGCAAGGCATAGGTGTGGCATCGCTGCACGCCCCGCCGGGCGTGCCTGAATGGGCCGCCCGGCGGGGCGCCTGGCACGGGCGATAGGGCAATCTAGGGGAACCGGCCACCCACCGCCCGCCCCGGAATCCGGAGGCTGGGCGCTACCGCGACGCTCGACGGACCCCCGGGGGCACGGTCATGCGCCGCGTTTCGTCAAACGGCGGCGCCGACACGCCGTACTGCTTCCTGACGGCGTCGATCGAGCCGAGCAGCAACGCTTCGAGCAAGAACGGATTGTGCACCCCCTCCCCGCTCGATTTGTGCGCGGTGTTTGAACCACCACCCGTGGTGCAGCCGGCGGTGGTGCAGGTGTTTTGTCCCTCGATAACGAAGCTGGACCACTGCGTGCGATTGTGGGTGAAAGCCAGCTGGGCATTCCAGATCGCCCCTTCCGCGGTGGAGAGCTTGCTGTCATACAGGTTCATCTCATTGCGGTTATTGGCCGCGATCGCCTGGGCCAGCACCTTGGGCAACAGCCCGCCGTCGGTGGTCTCCATGACGGCGTCTCCGTCATCCGTCCACAACTGGTCCGTCAGCTGATCCATCCGCGCCCGAACCACCTGGAAGGCCGTGCGGGCCGCGCCCTCGGTGAGGTGGCAGCCGGAGACCGTGCATCCTTTGAAGTTGCGTTCATTGTCGGCACAGGGGCCCGCGGTGGGTTTGCCCTGCGCATCCAGGCACTGGATGGCTTCGAACGTGTGGCCCACGCTGTTGAACACGAAGGCGCCGGTCGCCGCGTCCGTCACCTGGTACATGTACACATGGCAGCTGGCGCACAGCCGCTTGTTGGCGCTGGAGCCGTGCGATCCCACCACGTCGTTGGTGTCGAAGACGAACCCCGGCGGAATCCAGCCCACCGTCTCGTCAATCACTAACAAACCTTGCGCGGCGTGCGGGCCACGACGGGTGGCACTGGCGCCCGGCGCTCCCTGCCGCGAATGACACTTGACGCACAACTGGCCCAGGCCCGGCTCGCCCAAGGGCGCGCGGAGTTGGCCCTCGTTGAAGGGATCATGCGGATCGTGGCAGGTGGCGCACACAATCGGCTGGTATGACGCGACGCCCGTGTCGGCCTTTTCCACGAAGTCGTTAGTGTTACCGAAGTTCAACTCTATGGCGGCACGCCCCTCATGGCAGGTCTTGCAGGGAGACCGGCCGCCCTCCTCCAGGTAGGCCTCTCCCCCATATCCGTGCTTGGACTCGGCCCACTGCTCCAGGAACGGCTGGTGCTCACCAGCATGGCATTCACCGCACCCGTTGGCGAGCCCCGTGTCCACAGCTACCGACGCCAGCGGCCGGATGACATCGCCACCCAGCACGCTCTGCACATGCTGGTACCCCGCCCCGTGACAGCTCTCACACTGCACGTCGTGGTAGGCGGAATCCTGAACCGCGCTCCACCCGGAAGCGACCGTGGCCGCGTTACCCTTCTCGCTCACCGTGTGGCAACTGAAGCACTCGCCCGTTGCCTGACCTGAGGCCTGGAGGTCCTGGTACGCCCGGGCGTGTCCGGTCTCGACCCACGCCGCCTGCTTTTCGGCATGGCAGTTTCCGCACGACGTCACCTTGTTGGCCGCGTCGAAGTAGCCCAGGAAGCCGCCCAGGGAATCCGCGGGTGCATTGAACAACTCGCGGTCACGGAAGACGATCTTTTCGTCGATGCAGCCAGCCAGCGCGAACGCGGCTCCGGCTGCCAGCATACCGGCTCGGACCTTGCTCATTCGGACGGTCACGCGGGGCCCCCTGGTTGGGGATGGACGCCCTGAAGATGAAAGGAGGGTGCGTTCCCTCCGTAGAAGTACGGATTAAGGGATCTTTAGACCACCCGGAGAACCCCTCGGGAGGCCGGGGGCGGGCACCCCGGAGGAAGCCCGCGCCTACTCATCCCCACCCAGTCCGGACCTGGCCGCCCCGATTCGTTGCGCGATGGCGCCCCATGGTGCAGAATGGTGGTGGCCGGTAACGATCCCCGTTGACGAGAGGTGGGTATGCGGCGTCGCGTGTTCATGAAGGCTGGGCTCGCGGGAGCCCTAGGCGTTGGCTTGAGCCCCTTGAAGGGGTCCGCCGAAGGAATCTCCAGCGTGTTCTCCCCCCGCGGGAGGGCGCCGAACGGCCCCATCCGCCTCAGCTCCAACGAGAACCCGCTGGGTCTCTCGGCCGCGGCGCGGTCGGCGATCATTGATAACCTGGGTGACGCCAACCGCTACCCGGGCAGTCCCCGGGGACCGGTGATCGAGGCCCTGGCGGCAAAACACCGCGTCAAGCCGGAGCAAGTCGTCCTGGGCAACGGGTCAAGCGAGGTGCTCCAGATGGCGACCCAGTGCGCCGGCGGCCGCGAAGTCATGGTGATCGTGGCCGATCCCACCTTCGAGGATGTGCCGGGATACGCCCGGGACATCGGCCTCCGGGTGGAAAAGGTCCCCCTGCGACCGGACCACAGCCACGATCTGGACCGCATGCGAGCCGTGGCGCGCGACGCCATTGGCCCGGTCCTGGTCTACATCTGCAACCCCAACAACCCTACCGGAACGCTCACCGCCAGCAAGGAGCTGGACGCCTGGATCGCCGAGGCACCGGAGCAGGTGCTGTTCGCGGTGGACGAGGCCTACTACGAGTTTGTGAGCGACCCGACATACTGGTCGGCGGAGAAGTGGATCGCCACGCACCAGAACGTGTTTGTGGTGCGGACCTTCTCAAAGATCTACGCCATGGCCGGGCTGCGCCTGGGCTATGCCATCGCGCATCCGGAGGCGGCCAAGCGTCTGGACCACTACGCCGCCGGCAACAACGCCAACTACCTGGCGCTGGTCGCGGCCAAGGCGTCCCTGGCCGACGGCGCCTTTGAACAGAAGAGCCTGGAGACCAATCGGGCGGGGATGCGCGTGGCGCACCGCTGCCTGGACGAGTTGGGCCTGGAGTACTTGCCCAGCCACACCAACTTCCTCATGCACCGCATTCAGGGCGATCTCGCCACCTACAACCGGCGGATGCGGGAGAAGGACCTGATGGTCGGCCGGGCGTTCCCGCCCATGCTCTCCTACAGCCGCGTATCAATTGGGCTGCCGGCGGAGATGGAAACGTGGGCGGAGGCGCTCCGATCGTTCCGCAAAGAGGGATGGGTGTAAGCGGGGACGTACTGAGACGTACAAGACGGACGGGGCGGACGGACATTGAAGTCACGGTGGCCGTCCGCTTCTTCTTGTCGTGACCTGATTTGCGCCGCAGGTGATCCCTGCGGCCGGAACGCGTGCGTCATTTCTTGAGCTTGTCGAAGAAAGCCTTTCGGGCCTTGGCGACCTTGGGGGCAACGACCGCCTGGCAATAGCCCTGCCCGGGATTCCGGGCGAAATAGTCCTTGTGGTACTCCTCGGCAGGATAGAACGCCTCCAGCGGCACCACCTGGGTCACCAGAGAATCATCCCACACTCTCCGCGCGGCCAGGTCCGCCATGACTTCCTCTGCAACGGCCTTCTGTTCCGGCGTGTGATAGAAGATGGCCGAGCGATACTGCGTGCCCACGTCCCCGCCCTGCCGGTTCAGCGTGGTCGGGTCGTGGATGGTGAAGAACGCCTCCAGCAACTCAGCATATGAGATCACCGATGGATCGAAGGTGATTTGCACGACCTCGGCATGACCGGTGAGGCCGGTGCAAACCAGTTGGTACGTGGGGCGGGTGGAATGCCCACCGGAGTATCCGGACTGGACGCTCTCCACGCCTTTGAGTTGCTGGTAGACGGCCTCCAGGCACCAAAAGCAGCCGCCGGCCAGCGTCGCTTGCTCAGTAGCGGGGCTCATAGGACGTTGAATCTAGTTCACCGGGCGCCGTGGTAGCGCGCTCCCGCCACGGGAGTCGGCGGCGCGGGCGGCTGCCAGCGGCCGGACTCATGGTCCAGCCAGCGCATGAACAGGGCTTCCACGTACCGGTCCAGGATCACCGTGCTGTCCGAATGTTGCCGCACCACCTCGGTGAGGATGGAGGGATAGGCGCGCGTGGCCAGAGCAGGGCTCGTTCCGCGTCAGTTCAGGGGATCCGGCCAGGTAGTCGGCGTAGTTCCTGTCGCGACCCGGGTTGGCCATGTGATAGACGCCCAAGACCAACGCTTCGCGGCTTGATCGGTGGGACTGCTTGAGATACAGTTGGGTCAATGGATGACCCGACTGCATCCCAATGGCAGACCGGCACTGCGGCCGGCCGTTGGCTCCTCCTGTTTCACCAACTGCCTCCGAAACCAGACTACCTCCGGGTAAAAGTCCGCCGCCGTCTGCAAAAAATCGGCGCGGTCCTGCTCAAGAACAGCCTGTACGTCCTGCCCAACACACCCGAGTCACTGGAAGATTTCCAGTGGCTGCGCCGCGAGATCACCCACGACGGCGGCGACGCCACGATCTGCGCGGTGGGGTTCCTTGAGGGCGTCACCGACGCCGAGCTGGAGGAGATGTTCCGCCAGGCAAGCGACCAGGTGTACCAGGCCCTCGCGGTGGCGGCGCGGAGTGCGGCGGCGGAGGCCGGCGAAGCCGACGTGGAACGGTTGCGCCGTCAACTGTCGGAGGCGGTCGAGCGCGACTTCTTTGCGGCCTCCCAGCGCATGAAGGCCGAGCGCACCGTGGCGGCGTTGGCGGAACGAGTGGTGCGGGACTCGCAGCGGGGTCCGGCCCCGGAGTCGGCGCCTCCACGGCCCCAGGGAGCCACCTGGGTCACGCGCCAAGGGGTCCACATTGACCGGATCGCCAGCGCTTGGCTGATCCGTCGTTTCCTTGATCCCGCGGCGCGCTTCAAGTTCGCCAGCGCACAGGGCTACAGTCACGCTCCAGAGGAGCTGCGGTTCGACATGTTTGAAGGCGAGTTCACCCACGAAGGCGACCACTGCACGTTTGAGACGTTGCTGGCGCGCTTCGGCCTCTCAGACCCTGCGCTCCACGCCATTGCCCAGGTGGTTCACGACATTGACTGCAAGGACGAGCGCTTTGGCCGGGACGAGGTGCCGGGCGTGGCGAGCGTGATCCGCGGCATCACCCTGACGCATCCGAGCGACGCCGCCCGGCTGGCGGCCGGGGCGGCGGTGATCGACGGCCTGTACGCTCAGTTTTCGAGTGCGAAGCCCCAGCGTAGCTAAGCAGCCCGCCTGCTAACCAGCGGCCAGGTTCAGGGCGACGCCCGCGGCCGCGGCGCCCACCAGCACCCACCCCAGTCCCACCTTGAGCCGGGTCATGGCCACAAATGAAGCCACCGCGATGACCAGGGGCCCGGGGTTGATCGAGGCGACCGCGGGCGCGGGCAGGCTCACCGGTCCCCAGCCGGCGGTCCCAACGCTGCCGAACAGCGTGTGCGTGGCGAACCAGACGCCGAGGTTGACCACCACGCCCACCACCGCCGCCATGATCCCCTTCAGGGCGGCAGAAAGAGGCCGGTTCCCCCGCAGGACCTCCACGTAGGGCGCGCCCGCGAGAATGAACAGAAAACAGGGAGCGAAGGTGACCCACGCGGTGACCGCCGACCCTGCAAACCCGGCCAGGACCGGCGAGCCGAACCCTGCCTCGCGATACGCGCCAAGGAACCCGACGAACTGGACCACCATGATGAGGGGACCCGGCGTGGTCTCGGCTAATGCCAGGCCGTCCAGCATTTCCCCCGGCACCAGCCACCCATACACCTCCACGGCCTGCTGAGCGACATACGCCAGCACCGCGTACGCGCCGCCGAAGGTGACCACGGCGACCTTGCTGAAAAACAGGGCCTCCCGTGCCACCACGTGGTCCACACCGTACCAGGCCACCAGGAAGAGCACGGGTACCAGCCAGATGGCCAACCACAGGCCGGCGGTCCGCGCGGTCTGTGAAATCGGCGGGTAGGTTGCGGACTCTGCTACCGGCTCTGCCTCAAGCGCGTCGTGCCGGAAGACCGCCCATCCCAGCAGGGCAGCGGCGGCGACCACAAGGGGAAAGCGAACCTGGAAGGCGAACACCGCCAGGAAGGCGGACGTGGCGATGGCCACGCTGGCCCGGCTGCCCAGGGCGCGTCGCCTCAACCTGAGCACCGCCTCAAACACCACGGCAATCACCGCCGGCTTGAGCCCTGAGAAGATGGCGCTCACCAGGAAGGCGTCGCGCGCGGTCACATAGAGCAGGCTCAAGCCCAGGATGGCTAGGAACCCGGGAACCACGAACAGGATGCCGGCGATCAGGCCGCCCCTGGTCCCGTGCAGCAGCCAGCCCAGGTAGGTGGCAAGCTGCTGGGCTTCCGGCCCGGGCAGCAGCATGCAGTAGCTGAGCGCGTGGAGGAACCGCTGCTCACTCACCCAGCGCTTTTCGTCTACCACCAGCCGGTGGATCACGGCGATCTGAGCCGCCGGACCGCCAAAGCTCAAGGCGGCCACCCGGATCCAGACCCTGGTGGCTTCGCGCAGCGCCACGGGACCAGGGACCACGGCCTCCTGGGGGACAGAAGAGGGTAATGATGTCACGAATGTGTTATTGATGTCTCAATAGTGTTTACAATGGTTCTAGTGCAGCTTTGAATGATTCTAGTGTATCTTGCTTGCTGCCTTGGCACAATACCGAAAGCCCGGCCGACTGGCGCCGGCAACGGAGAGCAACCATGCACTGGATCACGCGAGAGCGTCCCAAGATAGACCGGGTGGCCTGTCCCTGGCTCATCAGCCGGTTCATTGACCCGGCCGCGGCCTTTCACTTCGTTCAGTCGGACCGGGTGCTGGAGCAGGCGCGGGCTTTGGGGGCTACGCCCTTCGATGTAGAGGGGGTGGAACTGAGCCACAGTGGCCCGCTATGCACCTTTGATGCCCTCCTGGCAAAGTATGAGTTGAAGGATCCGGCGCTGCTGGAGATCGCGACCATTGTGCGCGGCGCGGACACCGCGCGGTTGGACCGGGCTCCCCAAGCCGCGGGGCTCCTGGCCTTGTCCCTGGGCCTCTCTCACCTGTTTCAGGACGATCACGTCCAACTGGCGCACGGGATGGTGCTCTACGACGCGCTGTATGCCTGGGCGCGGTACGCGCGGTCCGAGACCCACAGCTGGAACCCGCAGCGCGGACCGCTGGTTACGCCGGTTGCGGGGAACGGGTGACGCCATGCCGCCAGGCCCATGCGGTACCATGGTCCTCACTCGAGCGGACGTTGCCGGTCTGCTGACGCTGGACGACTGCATGGAGGCGGTAGAGCAGGCCTTTCGGGCGCATGGCCTGGGGCGGGCCAGGCCACCGGGCGCTCTGGGCCATCCCACGGTAGACGGTGGCTTTCACGTCAAAATGGCTTCACTCGACCTGGATCGTCCGTACTTCGCGGTCAAGACCAACGGCAACTTCTTTCGCAACGGTGAACGGTTTGGGTTGCCGCGAATCCAAGGTGTGATTGTCCTGTGCGACGCGGAGAACGGGACGGCGCTCGCGGTGATGGACTCCATGGAGATCACCATCCAGCGGACCGGCGCGGCCACCGGCGTAGCGGCCAGGTACCTGGCGCGGCGAGATGCGAGCGTCGCCACGATTGTCGGATGCGGCCTTCAGGGCCGGGTTCAGCTTCAGGCGCTGAGCCGGGCGCGAGCCTTGAGCCGAGTCATGGTGTGCGACACAGACCCGGGCTTGGCCGCGAGCATGGCGCGGGAGCTCTCCCCTGCCCTGGGGGTTGAGATCCAGCCGGTGACGGACCTTCCCGCCGCCACGCGGCAGTCCGATCTGGTGGTCACCTGCACGCCGTCGCGCCGAGCCATACTCGGCCGGTCCGACGTGAAGCCGGGCACGTTCGTCGCCGCGGTAGGAGCGGACAGCGAGGACAAACAGGAAATAGCGGCCGACCTGCTCGCCTCGAGCGCCGTGGTGGTGGACATTCTGGACCAGTGCGCCACCTTCGGCGACCTGCGTCACGCCATTGCGGCCGGCGCCATGCGGCGGGAGGACGTGCGGGCGGAACTGGGAGAGGTGGTGGCCGGGACCAAACAAGGCCGAGTCAGTGACCAAGAGACGATTGTGTTCGACAGCACCGGCACCGCGTTACAGGACGTGGCGGCGGCGGCGATGGTGTACCAGCGCGCCGTCCAGTCCGGAGCCGGTCACCGGGTCCATCTGGGATCGTGAATCGGGCTACGAACCTGCCGTCGCGAATGGCCCCGCGCCCTCACTCCTGTCGCAGCGCCTTCACCGGGTCCACCCTGGCCGCGCGCCGGGCCGGGATGATGCAGGCCACCACCGTGGCGAGCCCTCGCCGCACTCTATCTCCCTGCCATCTTCCCCTTCAACTCCTTCAGCCAGTTCTCCACCACGATAAGCTCGCGTCCGCTCGGCCCGTCTTGTGCGCCCACGGGCCGGAACATCACGAACCGCTGCCCGTCCGGCGTGACGTCGTAGGTGGGGCTCGCCTGCAAGCCAGTGAAGGGCGGCTGGCGAAACAACGTGGTGTGCGTTCCGGCCTCGAACGATGGACTCGGGGTGACGGCAACCGCGACGAAGTCTCCCTGACCGGTCCGATAGAACAACTCCCGCCCGCTCGGGGCCCACACCGCCTCGGCCGCCCCTTCGGTGGAGATCTGCCACCGCCCGTCGTTGACGTTCGGGAAAGGCTTCA
>DASWGV010000089.1:0-59367 GCA_036393515.1 Gemmatimonadales bacterium
TGGTCTCCCCCAGGTGCGGTTCGCTGTTGAAGTCAATGTTGCGGAACACGTTCTCCAGCTTGGTCCGATTGGCGTCTTCGATCTTCTCGAGCGCGATGTTGATCAACTCGCCCACGTTGGCGGCGTCCCGCCGGTCATACAGATACCGGAAGTGGGATTCCGGCGGCACCACGAACCGCTCCCGCGAAAGGGCCCGGTCCACCCGCACCTTGGCGCCGCCGTACTTCCGCTCGTATTCCTCCCGTTTGTCCGTCCAGACATCGCTCACGTACTTGAGGAACAGCATGACCAGCAGGTAGTCCTTGTACTGCGCAGGGTCCAGCGCGCCGCGAAACGTGTCACAGGCTCGCCAGAGGTTGTCGTTGATCTCCTGCTGCGAGATGGTGTTGCTCATGATCTCTTCGCTCCCGCGCCGGCACCGGCGCTCAGTTTCTCAATAATCTGTCGCCCAATCGCCGCCTGCGCCCTTTCGGCCGCGTCGCCCAACCGCCGCCTCAGGTCCCGCTCCCGCGCCATGAGCTCGGAGAGGTCCGCGATCTCACGTTGGACGGCGACCGGGGGCAATACCACTTCGAGCCGCTCGAAGCCGTTCCGTTGAACGATGGGAGTGCCCGCCCCGGTCCGGATCTGGTCAATGCCCGCCTGCACCGGAGGCTGGTTCAGGTACCAGGCGAGATACCGGGAGTCTATGCCGCCCGCCGGCCGGAGGATGTAGAAGCTCACCGGAGCAATGGACGGGTCTGGCACGTCCTTCACAACCCACGCCAGGTTTCGGGTTCCGCGTGACATGAACAGCACATCCCCGGCTCTCAATTCGTAGTTCGCCGTCTCGCGACCCGGCGCGATCTTGAATTCGTCTTCGTCCCGGTAGGAATACGGCACCCCTTCGGTCAGGTGTCTCGTCCGCACCACCTGATGGGTCGCATGCGGATCGTGCTTCAAACCCCCGTGGATGGAAAAGCCGGGGAGGACCGCGGCACAATCCGCCAGCGGCACCAGTCTGACGGCCTCGGCCCTCCCCTTGCTCACGTGCTCAGCTCCCGTTGCAGGGCGGGTAGTAGAAGGCGATCAGATCTTGCTCGATCACCAACCGCTCCCGCTCTACCGCCTTGAGGTGAATGCCGATGTGCGTCTTCCTGTGAGACGCGAAACACCCCGCCTTGTGGTGATCGTCGAAGCGCTCGCTGAGGTCGCCGGTCTGCCCGATGTACAGGACGGCGTACTCATCGGGGTCAAGCCGGAGAACCGCGTACACGGCCCCCCGAGGCTTGAACTCGGTACCCCAGTCGAAGGCTTCGAACTGGTACTTGGCGCCTGAGCGCCCCTGCAGTGTGACGGTGCTGCTGGTGCGGGTGGCCATATGGCCCTCCAGGTGCGGGCTCGACTGGACGGCCATTGGTTGGGGGCGTATACTCGTCGTGCCATTCGGCCTTGACCTCGGGACGCCTTCGTCGCAACCCAGGTTGAGGATTGGCGACGGGTCCGTGCGCAAACGCGGGCCCGTCTGCTTTCAGCCGAGTAATTGTCATACTCGGCCAGCGATGGCAAGATCGCGCTGGTTTGCTCGTGTGTCAAGTCCTGAGTAAGTAATTGAACAACTCAGTCATGTTTGCATTGACTTATTGACAATTATCGGCGACATTATCGACACAAAATGGTGCCCTTGTCGTCGTTCCAGCCCGCTCTCACCCCGGAGCAGATCGCCGAGCTGACCCGGTTGCTCGGTGAGATTGACGAATTCAAGGGACATTGGCGAAAGCTCGGCGAGATCCGGGCTGAGCGCTTGGCGTCGCTCCGCCAGGTTACCACGATCGAGTCCGCCGGCTCCAGCACGCGGATCGAGGGGGCACAGCTCAGCGACGAGGAGGTGGCCCGGGTTCTCCGGGGCCTTCAGGTGGACAGTTTCCGCGCACGTGACGAAGGGGAAGTCCGCGGCTACGCCGAGCTACTCCAAACAGTATTCGATCACCATCACGACATTCCTCTCACAGAGAACTACCTCAGGCAGCTTCACAAGATCCTGCTGGGCCACGTCGAGAAAGACGAGTGGCACCGCGGCGAATACAAGAAGCTCGACAACCATGTCGAGGCGCAGCATCCCGACGGGACCAAGACCGTTGTTTTCCGAACAGCCTCCCCTTCCGATACGCCGCGCCTCATGGGGGAGCTGGTGGCCGCAACCAACGACGCGTTGGACAGCAACGCCACCCACGCCCTGGTCGTGGTCGCTCGTTTCCTCGTCGATTTCCTGGCGATCCACCCCTTCCAGGACGGGAACGGGCGCCTCTCCCGGGCCCTTACGGCCTTGCTGATGCTCCGAACGGGCTACGAGTATGTCCCGTACGCCTCGTTGGAGCGAGTCATCGAGGACAACAAGCTGGACTACTATCGGGCCCTTCGAGTCTCGCAGACCGAGATGCAGCTGGCCCCGTCTCGCTTTGGCGAGTGGCTGCTGTTCTTCCTGAGGGTCCTTCAGGTCCAGAAGCGGATTCTGGCCGGCAAGCTCGACACCGAGCGCGCGATCGTCAGTCTCAAGGACGTTCAGGTGAGGGCGCTAGAGCTCATCGAGCGACACGGCCGCGCGACAACCTCAGAGGTGGCCCAGGCGCTCAGCACCAACTACAGGGCGGCGCGGTATCATCTCAGCCTGTTGGTCGAACGCGGGCTGGTCGAGGCCCACGGTGAGACGCGCGGGCGGTACTACACCCGTCCCTCAGGCCCTCCGACACCGCGACAGGTGGACGCACAATCGGTAAACGCGGCCATCCTCGCGAGCATTTTGGAGCGGGGCGGATCCGTTGGGCGCGGCGAATTGTTGACCCTGGTAGATGAACGTGGCGCCGACAGACGCATCGTCGGGTCGATGCACGGCAGACGGAAGGCTCACCTGCGGAGGGATCCGAAGACCGGTAGGAGCACCCTCACTACACGGGGGACGGAGATTGCTAGGCAGTATCTGTTTGCACAGAGGCTCTCTCGCCCGGTGCTGGCCGAGTCGGCGCCCTCAGATGCATCTTCGCCCGAGCCATCGGAACCCCAGAGACCCGTGTGAAGAAACGGCCACACCTACTGGTTCAGCACCTTGAGAACCTCTCCCGCACCGTGCTGGAGGACTTCCAGAAGATCATTCGGGAGTATGTGCGCGGGCGACGAGGCCTGTATGCGCTCTACCGGCGGGGCAAGCTGCAGTACGTGGGCCTGGCATCGGACCTGCGCTCGCGCCTCAGGGCCCACCTGCGCGACCGTCACGGCCAGACATGGGACAGCTTCAGCCTGTTCCTCACGCTCGGCAGCGACTCACTGCGTGAACTCGAGGCACTGCTCATCCGCATCGCTCGCCCCCGGGGCAACAAGTCCAAGACGCGCTTCCCCAGGTCCCAGGACCTGCGGCGGGTTTTCCGCCGCCAAGTGAAAGAGGGGCAACGGGCAGAGCTGGAAGCCCTGTTCGTTCTGCCTCAACGAGGGTCGGCTCACCGCGCTCGCGCACGAGCCACCGACAAGAAGACGCCGCCCCTGGCCCGGTACCACCGAGGGCGTCTGCGGATTCGCATGACCTACAAAGGACGCGTGCATCGCGCCGCCGTCCGGGCAGATGGTTGGATTCGTTTTCGCGGCAAGTTGTTCCGCTCACCATCGCTTGCTGCCTCCGCCGTGACCGAGCGCCCCATGAACGGGTGGTTGTGGTGGAAATACGAGCGCGCGCCCGGGGAATGGATCCTGATCGACCAGCTACGCCGTTGACGGTCCCGCAACGGGGTCGGTAGTCTACGACCGCGGCCCGCCGTTAGCGTCCTGACATCAACACAGGCCGTCCTGCATGCACTCCGTCCCCGACCTCCTCCGCCACCTGGTCATCATCGTGGCGACGGCCATCCCGGTGGTGGTCATCGCCGAGCGACTCAGGATACCGACCGTAGTAGGATTCCTGCTCACCGGCATGGCGATCGGCCCGCACGGATTCGGCCTGATTCCCGCCACGGAGGCCGTGGCCGGCGTGGCCGAGTTGGGCGTGGTACTGCTCCTGTTCACCATCGGGCTCGAGCTATCCCTCTCGCGTATCGCCCGTATGGGCCGGCCGGTGTTCCAAGGCGGCCTGACCCAGGTCGTGGGCACCGGCGCCCTGGTGGCCGTGCTGGGCCTCGCCGTGGGCCTGGCGGCCAGCCGCGCCGTCTTCTGGGGGGCGGCGGTGGCCCTCTCATCCACCGCCATCGTGCTGAAGATCTATACCGACCGGGGCGAGCTGGACACACCACACGGCCGCGTGGTGGTGGGCATCCTGCTGTTTCAGGACTTGTGCGTGGTCCCCTTGATGCTGCTGCTCCCGGCCCTGGCGGGCTCCGGCGAGAATCTGGCGACGGTCCTCCGCGGCATCGGGTCCGCCCTGGTCGTGGTCGGCGTCCTGGTGCTCGGCGGGCGGCTGGCGGTGCCGTTCGTGCTGGAGCGGGTGGCGGCGCTCCGGAACCGCGAGATCTTCACCCTGTGCGTCGTGCTGTTCGGCCTCGGGGCGGCCTTCGTCACGGCCGGATTCGGCCTGTCGCTGGCTATCGGCGCGTTCATCGCCGGTCTGGTGATCTCAGAATCCGACTACGGCATGCAGGCCTTGTCCGACATCCTCCCGTTCCGCGACACCTTCAGCGGCATCTTCTTTACGTCCATCGGGATGCTGCTGGACGTGGGCTTCGTGCTCCAGCGCCCGGTTCTTCTGATCGGCACCGCGGCAACCGTCATGATCCTCAAGGCCCTGGTGGCGACCGCGACGACCCGCTCGCTCGGCCGCTCGCTCCAGGTCAGTATCATCAGCGGCCTCGGCCTGGCCCAGGTGGGTGAGTTCTCGTTCGTCCTGGCAGCTGTGGGCTCGGAGCTTGGGCTGCTCGACCCGGATTCCTACCAGGTCTTCCTGGGCGCGTCGGTAGCCTCGATGCTGGCCGCCCCCTTCCTCATCGCTGGCGCCACTCCCATCGCGGATGCTGCCTGCCGGCTGGCACGCCGGCCCCTGCTCGAGGTCCTGCCGTACGAAGCGGATGCAATCGCCAAGCTGGATGACCACGTCATCATTGTGGGCTACGGTCTGAACGGCCGGAACCTGGCCCGCGTGCTCCAGGGCGCCGGCATTCGCTACGTCATCCTGGAGCAGAACGGGCAGGTGGTGCGCCGGGCGCGCCTGGAACGCGAACCGATCTTCTTCGGCGACGGCGCCCGCCACGAGGTACTGGAACGGGTCGGCATCGCGCGCGCGCGGGCCATCGTCTACGCCATATCCGCTCCGGCGGCCGAGCGCCGCGGCGTGGCCATCGCACGGCAGTTGAACCCAGCCGCGAAGATCGTGGTGCGGACCCGCTATGTGGCGGAAATCGAGCCGCTGGAGCGGGCCGGCGCCGATCACGTGGTACCGGAGGAGTTCGAGACCTCACTCCAGATCTTCGCGACCGTGCTCCGGCTCTACGGCGTCGCCTCCAACACCATTCAGCGCGAAGTGGACGCAGCGCGGGGTGAGCACTACGGCGTGCTGCGGGGCGCGTCGCTCCCCGATCTCAAACTCGACGCCCTGAAGCATCTGGGTGTTCACGCGGCGCTCGACACGTTCCAGGTGGAGACCGGATCACCATCCGTTGGCGAAAGCCCCACCACCATGCGACTCCGGCAGGAGACCGGGACGACCGTGATCGCCGTGGTGCGGGACGGTGTAGCGCTCTACACCCCGGACCCAGACTTCCGCTTCCAGACAGCGGACACTGTGGTGCTGGTTGGTCCACGCGAGGCGCTGGAGCGTGCCGCGGCTCGGTTTCGCGCCCCTCCGGGAAGCGAGCCCGGGACCGGACGCCTGGCGGCGCGCCTGTCAGGTGTGTACCCGCGACCGGAGTGAAACCCGCCGACGTCGGGCGACGACAGCCTACCGGGTCGTGGAGCTGACCGGCCTTCCCTTCCGCGCCGCCACCAGCCGGTCGAAGTCCTCTTGCTCCAGGTACGTCACGTCCACCCACGCGTGTGCCATCTCATCCACCGTGCGGTCTCCCCACCCGACCCACTGCTCGGGATCCGGGTTGCTGGGATTGGCCGCGGTGTTGTCATGCCAAGCGGTGAACACCAGCGCGGTGCCTTTCGGCAGGAGGGGCGCCACCTCGTTGGCGTAGATGTAGTTCACGTGCCAGCGCCACTGGAAGGCGCTGACCATGCTGAGCAGTTCCTTGCGGCCGTCCGGGTACACCGCCTCCATGGACATCGCCTTGCCCCGCATGTGCATGTGCGGCTGGTAGTTCTCCAGCCGGGCCGGCGCCGGCAGCAGGTAGACGTTCTGCGTCATGCTGATCTGCCCGGGCGGGATATCGAGCTCGGACTCGCGCGCGGCGTTGAACATGCGAAGGATGGTGCGGCTCTTCGGCACGTAGCCCTCGGGATAGAACCATACACCAAGCTCCACCACGTCGTCCACGATCGCCTGCCCCACCGCGTAGTAGTGCACCTCCCAACGGATCTTGGAGCCGGGCAGCATCAACTTGCCGGCGTTGTCCGGAAAGATCTCACCCACCTTCCCAATAGCCCACTCCATGAAGAGCCCAGCGCTCATTCGGGACCCGCTGTGGGCGGCGCTGCTGGCGAGTCCGGTAATGCCCTCTTCGTGCTGGTCCAACAGGGTCAGCACATGGTGGACCGCCCGGCGCCCCCCGGGGAACGACGGCTTGATCTCGATAGCGCGCACCCAGCGCGGCTCGGTGAGTCCGGTCTCCACCTCGGGCCGCCACCACTTGTCCTGACCCGTTGGGTGGACCGTGTACGGCTCGGACCGAACCACCAAGTCGGGGTGGCCGAACCGCTCGGCCAGTTGCCACACCGAGGGATCCGGCCATCGAACCGGCGTCGGCAGGTCCAGCGGGTCGCCCAAGGGGGCTCCCGCATCCACCCACCGCACGATCGTGCTGACCTGCTCATCTGAGAGCGATCGGTCGTTCTGGAACTGCTGGATCCCGACGGTCCGGTCAATGTGCCACGGCGGCATGGTACGCGCCTCGACCCGCGCCTTGATCAGCGGCGCGAACGCCTTGACCTCGTCGTACCCGAGCAGCGACATCGGCGCGATCGAGCCGGGCCGGTGACACACCTGGCACTTCTGCTGGAGGATCGGCGCCACGTCTTTCGCGAACGTGACCACCGCCTTCGAGGGCCTCGTGGGGGTCTGTCCCGAGAGCGGCGCCGCCGCAAACATGAGCACGCCCATCCCGCAAGCCCTTGCCCGTGTCATGAGAACCCCCTTGGTCATTGCATGACCATGACCTTCACAAATCCATTGGTCCAGCAGCACTGTGCGTGCCCGGCGTCGGTCACCCCGGAGTCGTCGTTGGCCCGAACCCGGAGCACGTAGTCGCCCGACTCGCTGAACGTCGCGGTGGTCGTGGCCGGGCCCGCATCGCCGGTCACCTTGGGCGACCGTTCGCTGAAGCTGACGTCACCCGGCCCCTGGTGCTTGAACCAGGTCAGCGTCACTGGCGCACCGGGTTTGCCGTCACTGGCGATGTTGCGCCAGGCCCTACCGTCGTCGGTCGCCCACACCGTCAATGTCAGGGGCTGACCAACCGTGGCTCGCAGGGGGCCGGCGGTAACGCCCCCAGGGCCTCGGCCCTCAGGTCCCTCAAGGTCAAACTTGAGCACGGGCGGAGTGTTCCCCGAACCGGCCTCGCCCTGGAGCGCGTCGATTTCCCAGTTCGGCTTGAGGCTGCCCGGAATGACGAACGTCCGACCGCGAACCACCAGGGTCCAGATCACCTTCTTGTCGCCGACGTCCGCCGGCACCGTCACCGCAAATACGCCCCAGTGCCGGCGCGGCTGGAAGTGAGTGGGCTGTCCCTGATTGGGGCCACCAGGCTGGACGGAATTCTCCGGTCCGATGGGAATTTCCAGGGCTTCCTTGGCGTTGCGGTTGAAGTACCCGAACGAGAGGCTGTAGGAGCCGTCTGGATTCTTGTACCAGCCCTCGAAAACAGGTGTCGCCGTCTCGCCGGACTCCCGCACGGGCCCAAGCGGTACGCCCTGCGCCGCTGCTGGAACCGCGCCTCCCGCGAGCAGCAGCGCGCCAGCTGCACCGGCGAGCACGTGGCGGCGACCTGACATGGACTTCTCCGCTACGGGATGCCAGTGCCTTGCGTCGCCCACACCATCCAGCGGCCGTCCCGCTTCACGAACGTGTCGGTGAACCGGATGCGCGCATCCACTGCTCCACCCTTTTCGTCCCGGCCCTTGATGTGATTGACTCCCGTGACGATGGCCATGTTGCCGTCCACGCGAACGCCCAACTCCGACAGCTCGAGTGATTCAACGACCATCTTGTCCGCCTTGACCGTGGCGATGGCATCGGCCTTGCCGCTGAGCACCCCGGTCCGGGAATCGACTTCCGTCGCATCGTGCGCGTAATTCCGCTCGAACCACTCCGTATTGCGGTTCTTGTACGCCTGGTTCCAGTCGCTCTCCAGGTACAGCAGCACAGCCGCATCATCCAGGGCATGCCCGGCATTGCCCACCACCTGCCAGCCGCCGCTCCGTTTCTCCAACACGTGGACGCTGCGGGAGTAGGTCGTTTGCTCCCGGCCGCCCGCCATCGAGGTGGTGGCATTCCGATGGGTAACGGTCGCGGAGTTCGCCGTGCACGTGATGATGTAGTTGTCGTACGTGGTTTTCGGTGCCGCCTGCGGATTGGCCCGGTTCCGCTCGGCGGTCCGGACGGCGCCGTCGATCGTGCTCGCCTTGCCGACCGTGCCCGTCAGCGTGGCGCCGGTGTAGTCGTCCGCGATGATGCGCTGGAGCGCCGTCCGCTCGCCACGCGTGGTCGCGTCCCCCCACGTCCGATCGAACTGCTCCAACGCCTTCCTGTCCGCCTCGCTGCACTGGGCGTAGAGTGGGGCCGATGTCGCCGTCAGAACCAGGAGGGAAGGCAGGAAGCGTTGCATGGCGTGCCTGGACTGGAAGGGAGGGTACAAACCTACCGGCCGGCACGTACGCGGCAAGGGACCTACGGCACGCCCCGCAGCCACTCCAACAGCGCGGCGTGGTCCTCCGGGCCCAGGAATCCATGGGGCCCGTCAGCCCACCGGATCTGCACGGGCTCCCGGGCCAGCCGCTGAAAGGGACGAATGCTGGCGGCCGGGAGGAAGACGGCGTCGTTGGTTGAATTGAGCATGAACAGGGGGCGTGGGCCGATCCGACTGAGGTAGTTGGCCGGGCAGGCCGCGGGCTGATGCCCGTGTTCCTGCACAATCACATGCCCTCCATGCAGCAGCACCACGCCCGCCAGCCGCCTCTCGGCTGCTCCGGCGATGGTCGCCAGCACGGCGCCGCGGCTCATGCCGACCAGCACGACGCGATCGGCCGACACGCCGCGGGACTGGACCAGGTAGTCATAACCGCGGCGCACGTCCTTGACGGTCTGGGTCACGAATTCGACGTAGGTGGCCGGCTCATTGTAGAGCCGCTCCGATTTCTCCTCGTTGGTGAACCTCTCGAACAGGCCGGTGACGCGTTCGCCGTAGTGCAGCAGATCCACCGCCAGCACCGTCCACCCGTCACGCGCCATCAGCGTGCTGAGTGGCGCGACGCTGTTCTTCCCGCGGGGCGAACCGCCGTGCAGCAGGATCACGCCACCGCGTCCCGCCGAAGCGGATGTCGAGGGTCGGTACAAGAAAGCCGTGACCGTCTGCCCGGGCGTGCTCACGTAGCTCAAGTGCTCGCGGACCACACCTTGCTCTTCCGTGGTGTCCAGGACCTGCGCCGCGAACGGCAGCGCGGCGTTGTAGGTAAAGAACTCCAGGTAGGTCCGGAAGGTGGCGTCGCTGACCGGACGGGTGAGCCACTCGTCCGCCGCCGCCTCCTGCGCGGACCCGGCCCGGGCCACAGCCAGGAACGCGACGCCGACGGTCGCGGCGCGAACGCAGAGCGCGGCGATCACTGCGGCAACACCGTACGCAACCATTCCACCAGTGCCGTCCGATCGTCCTCCGACAGAAACCCGTGGCCCGCGGGCGTCCACCGGATCCGCTTGGGCTCCTTGAGCAGGCGCTGGAGCGGCTGCACCGACGTGGCGGGAAGGTAGTCCGCGTCGTTCTCACCATTGACCATGAGGACAGGGCGCGGACTGATCCGCCCGATGTAATTGGCCGGACACGCTGCGGCGCGGTGTCCGGTCTCGTAGAAATCGAAGTGACCGCCGTGCAGCAGCGCGACGGCGGCCAAGCGGCGTTCCGCTCCGGCGGCGATCATGGCGAGCTGCGCCCCCCGGCTGAATCCCACCAGCGCAATCCGGGCCGGATCAGCCCCACGCTCGCGCACCAGAAAGTCATAGCCTCGGCTCACGTCCTTCACGGTCTGCGTTACCAGGTCGAGGTACGCCGCCGGCTGGTTGTACAACCGCTCGTGCTTCTCGGACTCCGAGTAGGTTTCGAGCAGGCCGGTCCTACGCTCGCCCCAATGCAGGTAGTCGATGGAGAGGACGGACCACCCGGCGCGTGCCATCAGCCGGCTCAGCTGAACGGAGATGGTGGCATCCTTGCCCTGGGGTCCGCCACCGTGCAGGAAGATCACCCCGGCATGCCGCGCGGTCGTCTCATGCCTCGACCGATACAGCCGGGCCGTGACGGTGATGCCTGGAGTGCTCTGAAAGCTCAGGTGCTCCTCGAGCAGCCCTTCCTGTTCTCCTGACTCGAGCACCTTCGTCGCAAACGGCAACACCGGATCGTACGCAAAAAACTCCAGATAGGCACGGAAGGTCTGATCATCCACCGGCTTGGTGAGCCAATCGTCGGTCGGCCGCTCTTGCGCCCGGAGCATCGTGTTGGCGGCGGCCACGACGGCCAGCGTCCCAGCGGCACGGCGAAACATCATCGACACCTCCATTGGTATCAGCCGCCCGGCACCGGTTTCACCAGCCGGAACCCCACCGCCTCGCTGGCGAACCCGGGCGCGAAACGCTCGATATTGGGCGTGTAGAACATATACGTGGGGTCCTGCCAGGAGCCACCGATGGCCGGGTAGCGCCCATCGCCGGCTCCTCCCGCGAGCCACTCCCGGACATTCCCGGCCATGTCGTACGCGCCGTACGGGCTCGCCCCCGACACGTGGCTGTCCACCGGTGTGGTTGCCGCCATGCTGAAGTTCGAGCGATCGTCAATGGTCAGGTGATCGCTTCCCCACGGATACGGCTGGTCAACGTCGCCCAACGCGGCGCGCCACCACTGGGCCAGAGTGGGCAAGGCCTTACCGGCCCACCGCGCGTACGCCGCGGCTTCGTACCATGAGATACCGGTGACCGGGTGACGCCCCCGGCCCTCGGGCAACGTGCCACCGGTCCAGGTGCGGGGTCCGGGGAGACCGGTGCGGTCCACGAACGTCTGCATCGCCGCATTCCGCGGGAGCCGCCGTCCCGCGATCCAGAGTGAGTCCGGCCACAAACTGCCATTGCGGTACCCGCCGTCGGCCACGAACGCCATGAACGCCTCGTTGGTCACTTCGTACCGGTCTATCAGGAACGGCGGCACCCCGACACTGGCGAAGTCGGCCGCCACCGGGCCCATGACGGCACCCGCCTCCACCAACACCATGTCGGGAACTCCCCAGCGCTCATCCACCAGCGTCCGATGCAGGGTCAACGTGTCTCCCACCCGCACGGTCAGCGTGAACGTCAGGGGCCCGCGTCCGACCAGCTCCACGGAGGCGAGGTACCCTCCCGCGACGACCTGGAGATGGCGCACGGGGGTCCGGCCCAGCGGCACGGCTTCCGACGCGGTCGGTGCGCGGGACACCCGAGTCAGGGTCACCGCGGCGCCTGAGGGCTCGGTGGCGAGCGCAATCGTTCCGCCCACCAGCCGCGCCATGTCCGCCAGGCCGCGCGCACCCAGCGCGACCCCTGCACCCTGAAGCAGCGTGTGCACCTCATCCAGGCGTCCGGCATCGGCGGCCGGCCGTAGCTGACGGGTCAGCTCTCGCACAGCGGCCCCGCGTCGCTGCTGCACCACCAGGAAGGCCACGCCGGCCAGCACCAGTGGCGCCAGGACGAGCGCGCGCGCGGTGAAAAACCGCCGCGCCCCTGGGCTCGCGCGCAACTGGGCCGCGAGCCGCATGGACGGGACACCGCCGCTCGGCGTCGCCAGGGCCTCGAGGCGCTGGAGCACTTCGTCGGTACTGCCCCAGCGGTCGTCCATCCTCTTCTCGAGGCATTTCATCACCAACTCGGCGAGCGCGGGCGGCGTATCGGGCCGGTGCGTCGTGACCGACGCCGGCAACTCAGCCAGGTGCGCACCCAGAACTTCCTGGGTCGTCGCTCCCGTGAACGGCGGCCGGCCGGCCAGCAGTTCGTAGGCCATCACGCCGAAGGAGTAGATGTCCGTCCGGTGATCGATGCGCGGGTCGGCCGCCACCTGCTCGGGCGACATGTAGGCCGGCGTTCCCAGCGCCACGCCGGCCGTGGTCAGAGCCTGCGCCCCCGTGGCCGAGGTCACCGCCCTGGCTACGCCGAAATCCGTGACGACTGCATGCTTGCCGGAAATCATCACGTTGTCGGGCTTGACGTCGCGGTGGACCAGGCCCTGGCGGTGGGCCTCGGCCAGGCCGTCGGCCACGTCCCGCAGAAGACGGATGGCGTCGGCGATCGGCAGCCGCCCTTCACGAGCCAGTCGGTCGCGGAGAGACTCCCCGGTGACGAAGGGCATGACGTAGTAGAGCAGGCCGTCGGCGTCGCCCGAGTCGATGAGGGTGAGGACATGCGGGTGTTCGATCTGGGCCGCGATCTCGATCTCGCGGAGGAACCGCTCGCTGCCCAACGCCGCAGCCAATTCCGGGCGGAGCACCTTCAGCGCGACGTTGCGATGGTGCTTCAGGTCTTTGGCGAGGTACACCGTGGCCATCCCGCCGGCGCCCACTTCTCGTTCGATGGTGTAGCGGTCTGAGAGTGCCGCAGCGAGTCGGTCGCGCAGGTCGGCCATGGGGCCGGAAAGATGTCGGGAGGGTACCCGTCGCGCGAGCCACGGGCCCCTCCGTTCCTACTCCGCCCGGAGCGCCTCCATGGGGTCCACGCGTTGGGCGCGCCACGCCGGCAGCACGCTCGCCACCACGGCTACAGCCAGCAGAGATGTCGCGACGAACGCCATGACGCCAATGTCCCCCGAGGACGCCTCGAACAGGAGTGGTTCCAAGAACCGGCCGCCGGCGAGCGCCAGTCCAATGCCGAGGGCCACGCCCAGGAGGGCCGCCCTGGCGCTGTGCGTCAGGATCAGGCGAATGATGGTCGCGGCCCCGGCGCCCAGGGCGACGCGCACGCCAATCTCCACGGCGCGCTGCTCCACCAGGTAGGACAGCACGCTGTAGAGCCCAACCGCCGCCACCACCAGCGCTAGGACCCCCGCCAGGCCAAACACCGCGGCCCCCAGCCTCCAGGGCCGGACCTGTGGATCGATGTCCTGTTGCATGGTCGCGACCTCGATGTAGCCCATCTCCGGATCCATGGCCAGCAGCTCGCGCCGCACGGTGCTGGAAAAAGCCTCCGGATCACCGGTCGGCCGCACCAGCAAGACCGTGCCGCCCATTCCGGCCTCCTGGCCGAGCGGCACGTAGTAGTGCATGTGCGGGTCCTCCCGCAGTCGGAACCGCCGCGCGTCCGCCACCACACCCACGATCCGTGCGCACGGTAACGACTCGACGATCAGACATGCGCCAATGGGTTCCTGTCCCGGCCAGACGGTCTGCGCCATGACGTCGCTTACGATGGCGACCCGCTCGCTTCCGGCCCCATCCGCCGGGGTGAAGTCGCGCCCGCGCAGCAGCGGCGTGCCGACCGTGGCGAAGTATGCGCTCGTTACGGCGCTGATGCTCGGGGACCGACCCATCAGGCGGGGGACCGAGTCCCGGCCGGGGATGCGGAGGTTCACCGTAAACGAGGAGCGGAACGGAGTGCCAACGGCCAGGCTCGCGTGTTCCACCCCCGGCAGCGCGCGCATCCGGTCCACGGCACGCCACCAAAAGTCCATGCGTTGGGCCCGTTCGCGCTCGCGGGCTGCGTCGCTCGCGAACCGGCCGAGGCTGGGCCACCGAACACTGACGGTGAGCGCACGATCCGGCTGGATGCCGAGATCAAGGGAGCCCGCGTTCCTCAGACTCTTCACGAAGAGGCCAGCACCCACTAGCAACACCACCGACAGGGCGGCCTGCGCGACCGTCAGAGCGGCGCGTAACCGGGACCGTTGTCCGCCGCCCTCCCGCACGCCCGCCTTGAGCCCCGTGGCCACGTCCAGCCGTGTGGCCTGGAGCGCCGGCACGATGCCGACCAGTACGCCGGTGACGACGGCCAGCCCCGCACTGAGCAGCAACACGCGCGAGTCCACCGGAGACCGGGTCCATTCGATGTTGGTCAGCAGGGTCTGGCGCACCAGGAGGGAAATGAGGGAGGCGACGATGATGCCGGCCGCACTGCCCGCCAGGGCGAGCAGCACGCTTTCCGTCAGCAGAAGCCGGACCAGTCGCCACCGGCCCACGCCCAGGGCAATGCGCACCATCACCTCTCGGCGGCGGCGGACAGCACGGGCCAGCAGGAGGTTGATGACGTTGGCGCAGGCGATGAGCAGGACGATGGCCGTGACACCGACCAGCCAGCGGGAGACCGTGGTTTCCGTGGGCTCGCGCCCTTGTTCGTTGGCGCCGAGCGGCGCCAGGCTGAGCCGGGCGCGCGGCGTGAAGGAGCCGTCGGCACTCTGGTAGGCCCGTTGGTAGGCGGCGGTCGCGTCGACGCCCGCTTGTTCCGCGGTTACGCCCGGCTTCAAACGGCCAATCACCCGCAGCCACTGCGCGTCCCAAGCCCGGGTCCAGTTGTCGGTGACCCGGGGCCCCAGCACGCTCATGGGAAGCCACACGTCCACACGGGTCAGGCCGGGTCCGGTGAACCCCTTGGGGGCGACGCCGATAATGGTGTACGGCTCGTCCGCGATCGCCATGGTGCGGCCCAGGACGCCGGGATCGCCCCCGAACGCGCTTTGCCACAACCCGTGACCGAGAACGGCCACCGGCTGCGCGCCGCCCACGGCGTCGTCCTCAGGGCTGAGGAAGCGGCCCAGGGCCGGCGCCGTGCCGAGCAGCGGGAAGTAGCTCGCGGTGACGTAGCTCGCCCGCAGCTCACGCGCCTCGGCGCCGCGCCCCGTGGTAACATCATTGGCGTTGTATACCGCCAGGCCCTGGAACGAGCGCGTGCCGGCGCGCAGGACGTCGTAGGAGACGTATCCAAACGAGCCCGTGGTAAACTCGCGCCTGCCGGTCGGCCTATCGGTGAGATACAACCCGACGACGCGTTCGGGTTCCCGGATGTGCTCCGGCCCCCGGAGCAGCAGCCGGTCCACCACGCCGAACATCGCGGCGTTGGCACCGATCCCGAGCGCCAGGGTGAGCACGACGAAGCCGGCCATCTGCCGGTCGCGCCAAAGGCTCCGGAGGACGAACCGCACGTCCTGGATGACCGAGTAGAAGGTCTCCCACCCGGCCGCGCGGCGGGTCTCCTCACCGTAGTACACCTCGCTGCCGAGCCGCCGGCGGGCCGCGAGGCGGGCGGCTTCCGGCGAAAGCCCGGCGTGCGCCTGGTGCATCTCCTCCAGCTCCCGGTGGAAGCGCAGCTCCTCCTCCAGCTCGCGCTCCCAGGCGCGGCGTTGCAACAGCGCGCGGAGGCGGTGGCGGAGAGCGTCAAAGGCGGACACGGGAGTCTAGGCGCGCGCCATGACACGGGCGATCGCGGCGGCCAGACGACCGTACTCGGCGGTTTTCTGCTCCAGCCGGGTGCGTCCGCTCGCGGTGAGAGTGTAGTAACGCGCCCGCCGGCCGGTGGGCGTGGTCGCCCACTTCGAGGTCAGCCACCCCTTCCGTTGCAGCCGTTCCAGGGCCGGATAGAGCGAGCCCTGCTCCACCCGCAATACATCCTTGGACAGCCGTTCAATGTGCTGGGCGATGGCGTATCCGTGCAGCGGCTCGACGCTCACCGTGCGCAGGACCAGCATGTCGAGCGTGCCGGGCATGAGCTCGCCGCGGCGGGGCGTCGGGGTCGGGACGGTTGCCATGTCCGCTCCGGGTGTTAGACAGCCTACATCTAGGCCGTCTACATATACACGCGCCCAGCGGCGTTTGTCCAGCCCCTCCTGACTACGGCATCAGGAACTCCGACTGGTGGCGGCTGACATATTGTCGCTCGAGCGCCGCCAGGTTCTCAGGCGAATCGTAGAACGCGCCGTCGAGCTGGTCCAGCTTAGCGCGTGCCGTATTATCGAGGCGGCCAACCTGTGCCTGCCGCCGCTCGCGGTCCGGTTCGGGACGCCCGCCTGGAAACACAGCCACGGCCTGGGCGACCAGGGCGGCGACCCGCGTCGCGCCTAGCGCTCGCAACGCCTCGATCGTCTCCAGCGCATAGTCGCCGGACGAATTCTCGAAGAACTGCGCAAACCCACCGTTGTTAACCTCGCGCTCGAGCGCGTCGAGACAGAACACCACCCGCTCGGGCGCGGTGAGTCGGCCGAAGCCCACGGCCGCTTCGCGGGCGAACACCAGCTCGCTCATGGCAATGGCGAAGTCGGTGTCATCCTGGAGCTGGAGGATTTCGGCGACGGGCCGCGGCGCCGGCATCTGCAGGCGGTTCCGGGCAGCGCCGCCGCCATCGCCACAGGCCGCGACGGCCACAATCAGGGCCAGGCGCCGGAAGGCCGACGAGTAAGGGGTTACCATCACGGGGCGTCCTCCATGCTGATCACCTGGTCTGCCGGCATCACCTCGCGGACATCAGGGCCCGGGCCTGCCCCACCGCCGCCGCGATTTTCTGCTCCAGCAGCTTCCTGCCGTACTCGACGGACGCGCGGGCTGGGTTGCCGTTGACGCCGCTCCCCTGATACCCGCCGCCCGGGGCGAACTTGGCCGGCCGCACCAATGAGGGGTCGAGCGCCCACAACTGCGACGTATCATTGATTCCCGCGTGCGAGCCCACGTCCTCCTGCTTCTCGCCCTGGCTCACCAACCACTCCACGTTGCCGTTGTTGCCGTAATAGTCGGGCACGTGATGGACCCGGACCCCCGTGCCTGCCCATTCCGCATTCAACTGGTCGGCCACTGCCTTCATCCCGTTCTGGTTGCCGCCGCTGTCGCCGATCAAGATGATGTCGGTGAAGCCGTGGACCTTGAGGCTCCGAGCAGCCCATTCCAGCACCTTCATAAAATGCTCATTCGGCAAGGTGATGGTGCCGGCCATGCGCATGTGCCCGGAAGCCGGCTCCGTGTTCCCCTCGGGCACGTAGGCCATCACCGGCGCCACCAAGGTACTGCCCAGGCGTTTTGCCATCTCGCCCGCGGTGTACTTGATGATCACGTTGTGCTTGCCCAGCGCCATGTGGGGGCCGTTCTGCTCGGTCCCGCCGGTGGGGATGATCACCGTTTTCACGCCGGCGTCTATGGCGGCACGGACTTCGGTCCAGGTGAGTTCTTCCAGATAGACGCTCTGCTGGGCGGTGAGAACGCTCGCGCCGCCCACCATGAGGGCGGCGAGGGAAGGGAGAATGCGCTCCATGGGACCGGCGCTCCTGGCTGAAGCCTGTAAGGGGATGAGTCCGAACTGCTAGGTTGCGCCTGCGGGCGGCGGATTGTCCAGCCCTGGGAACGTTACTTGACGAACTCCGCCAGCCTGCGCACCCGGAGCCGAGGGTTGCTGCCGAAGTCGCGCTGGAGCCAGCCCAAGTGCCCCGCGCCGAAGATGACCAGCACCCGTTCGTTCGGGGACTCGATGAGTTGCATGACGTTGCTGTAGATCCGCATGTTGCGCCGGAACCAGTCGGAGACCAGATCGGCGCCGGCCCAATCCCAGGGCTCGCCAAACCGTGCCAGCCGGTAGTAGGACCCCACGTCCTCAGCAACTCGATCGTCGGCATTCATATAAAGCAGGGTCTCGAGGACGGTGTGGGAAGCCAGATACTCGCCCTGCCCTTTTACCTTGACGCCGGTCTCGTCCATCAGCGCCTTCAATTCCTCTGAGCGACCGCTCGCCTTGGCGTAGTTGAGCACGTGCTGGAACGGGAACTCGCCGTCAACGTCCACCGGGTAGACCCTGGTGTGGCCCAGTTCCCTGGCCAGCCGGAGGCCGAGCTGCTCGGTCTCGTTGCGCGTGAGTTCGTGCTTTCCGGCCAGGTAGTCGGCGTAGTTGTTGGTAATGCGGTTCTCACTGAAGGAACCTTCCAGGGCGATCTTGGTGGGACCGAAGCGCTTCAGGACCGCGATGACCTGAGCGATCTCGGCCTGGCGCTTGGGCGCGAGTACATCATCGGCCTGCATGTTGAAGATGTCCCGCCCCGGGCTGGCCATGTGATAGACGCCGAGCACCAGCACCTCGGCCTGGGCGGGCGCCGTGGGCGTCCGGTCAGGTAACGGCTGGGCGTCAGCGGGAAGCGCGCGGCATGCCCAAAGACTGAGAGCAGCGGCGGTCGTTCTGAATCGCATGGTCGAGGCGTCCTATTCGCGCTACGAGGAGTAGTGTGCCTTCACTGGGCCGTGGGGGTTGGATAGTCCCTGCCGTGAAACGGTTGGAAAGGGACGGCAACACTTGCTTGCTATTCAGAACGCTCACGCCACCGTGACCATTCTGAGCCGGCCCGGGGCGCCTGGATGACCCTCAGCTCAATGCCCAGGTGAGCGACCAGTTGTCATGCTTCCGATCGTGGCGAAACTCAGGGGAACAGCCGCTCAATTGCCCAGCCGGTCCCCGCCCTGCTGTATCGAAACCGGTCGTGCAAGCGGCTTTCTCGCCCGTGCCAAAACTCCATGATTTCCGGCCTGAGCCGGAACCCACCCCAGAACGGCGGGCACGGGACGGGCTGATCCCGATACCGCTCCTCCACCTCGGCCACGCGACGGTCGAGCATGTCGCGGCTATCAGCCACCTGGCTCTGTTTCGATGCCCACGCGCCGACCTGGCTGCCCCGGGGCCGGTTCGCGAAGTAGGCCCGTGATGCCGCCGGGCTCAGCCGGCTGACTGCGCCCTGGATGCACACCTGGCGCTTGAGCGGCGCCCAGAAGAACACCAGCGCGGCGAGAGGGTTGGCCGCCAGCTCCGTCGCCTTGCGACTGGTGTAATTGGTGAAGAACGCAAACCCGTGCCCGTCCACGTGTTTGAGGAGCACCGTCCGCGCCGAGGGCGTGCCGTCGGGATCCACCGTGGCGAGCGTCATAGCTGTGGGCTCGGGGATCCCGGCGGCCTGCGCCTCGCTCAACCAGCGCTGAAACTGCCGGATGGGATCCGGATCCATCTCAGCCTTGGAAAGCGTCTGCTCGGCGGAGTCAGCCACGACGCGCAGAATAGGGACGGTCCCGCTCACCCGCCAGCCCTGCCGCTCTCCCGCCCTGCTGCCCCCTATTAGATTGTCCCCCAGCCCGTTCCCGAGCCCGCCATGAAGCCAACCGTTCGTCGCATCCTTCTGACCGCTCCTGCCTGGATCAGCCTGGCCGCGTGCGACTCGAGTATCTCGACGTTCGATCCCTTGGACGCGACGCAGTCCGCCGGGGCCGTGGTCGCGGCTATGCAACAGAGCCCAGCCTTTCAGTCGCTCAGCGTATTGGGGGACGACATCACGGTGAGTGCGCCGCCGGCGCCCGCGGTGCGTGCAGCGCTGCCCGACGAGCGGTTCTGGCGGGGCCAGTTGGCGGAGTGGGCCCGGGCCGCGGTGACCAGCCTGGAGGCCAGCGGCCCCCTGGCGATCGCGGCACCGATCTTCCCGTCGGACCTGTTGGGGAAGACGTTTACCTACAACCTGTCCCTCTCGCGGTACGAGGTCAGCACCCAGGCTGGCGCTCCCGCCGCCGGCGTCCGCTTCATCCTCTACGCCGTGAACATCGCGTCCCGCTCGGTGCAGCAGCCGCTGAACCCCATCGGACACCTCGACCTCACCGACCTCTCCAACGCGACGGCTGCCATCCTGGGCGTCAAGGTGGTAATCAACAACGCGACGCTGCTCGACTATAACGCCAGCGCGTCGTTCGCCACCGGCAGCATAGCGTTCAGCGCGGACGGGTCTATTTCCGACGGCCAGACCAGCGTGGAGTTCGGCCTGACCCAGACCATTGCCAGCGGACCAACGATTACGCTGGACTACCAGCTGGCCGTGCCGGAGGAGCAGGTTGGCCTCGATTTGCTTGCCACCATCACGCCCAGTGACACCGACGTCAACCTCACCATCGAGTACGACGGCAACACCACGATCGTTCACGCGGAAGGCAACGACGACGCCATCACCGGGGTCATCACCCACAATGGAATCCTGGTGATCAACATCGCAGGCACCCCGGACGAGCCCGTCTTCACCGACCCGTCCGGCAACACCCTCTCGGCAGCCCAGCTGGCGGCGCTGGAGCAACTGTTCGACTCCACGGATGACCTGCTGGATGCCTTCGACGATCTGCTGGGGCCGGCTCATAGGCTGCTGGGGATTCCGCTGTAGGTGCATGGGAAGGGTGCACGGGCGGCATAGGCAGATGAGCGGCATAGGCGCCATGGGACGCATCGTGGCGTCCACTGCCGTCATGATATCGGGACTCCTCCTCACCGCCTGCGACCTCAGTGCGCCCGAGCACCCCATTTTCGCGGATGGCCGGGCCACCGCTCCGGCCGGCGACACCCTGATCGCGCTCACCCGCGCGGGCCTTCGGGGCATCGAAGTGCGGGACCGCCGCACCGGCGTCGCCGACACCATCGGCTTGGGTGAGTTGGTGAGCCCGCTCCACGTGGACTTCCAGTTGGGTCGCTGGTACGTGTCCGACGTGGATCAGGGAAGCCCTTCGGTGGCGGTCTTCACGCCGGAGGGACGCCTCGAACGACGCTACCAGCTGAGCCGATACCAGGCGGTGCCTCACCAGTTCGGGGTCTTGCCCGACGGCCGCCTGATCATCGAGGTCCCGGGTCGGCTACTCGCCCTGAAAGAGGACTCGGTCAGCACGTTCGTGGAGTTTCGCCCCGGGACCGTAACGGGATTCCTGATCTCGGCGCGAGGGGGCGCGGTCCACGTGCTGCCGGACCGCCACATCAGCCTGTACAATGAATTCGGAAGTGTTCGTTGGCGGGTGGATTGGCCCTGGGATGAATCGCTGGTGGTGGCCGATCTGGAAGTGGACTCTAACGGCCGCATTCACCTGCTCACGTCCGTCCCCAGCCAGGGCATCTTCCGAGTCTACACGCCCACCACGTCCACGGGAGAAATAGTCCTGTGGTCGAACGCCAGCATCTATCCCAGCTTTACCATTAACAAGTTTGGAGACCTCAGGCCGGACTCAGGGGCGGTCGAACCGTAAGGGCGGACCGGGCGGTCCGCCCCGTTAGTACCTCATCCCACTCCTCTCGGCAAACTGCTTGAGCAGCTGTTCCTGCTCCGGCGTCAACCGCTCCGGCACCGACAGCGTCACCTCCACCAATTGATCGCCCCGAGTGCCGTTCTTCTCCACCCCCTGCCCGCGAATGCGAAAGCGCCGGCCTGGGTTGGTGCCCGCTGGGATCTTGAGGACCATACGCCGACCGTCCAGCGTGCGGACCTTGAGTCGGGTTCCAAAGACCGCCTGGGCCAGGTTGATCGGCACGGTGCACAGAACGTCCAGCCCTTCCCGGCGAAAGAAGCGGTCCGGCTCCACCTGGAAGGCCAGCACCAGGTCGCCCGGCTGGCCCCCGCTTGGGTGACGCTGACCCTGCCCCCTGAGGCGGATCTTCTGGCCATCGTCGGTGCCCGCCGGCACCTTGACCATGAGGCGCTTAGAGACCCCCACTTCCCCGGCGCCCCGACAGGTGGAGCACGGACTGGTCGCCACCCGGCCACGCCCCCGACAGGCCGGACACGGCCGGTTGACCGCAAACCCTCCCTGTCCGAAGCTCACCGTGCCCCGCCCGCCACACTCCTTGCAGGTCGTCACGCTGGTACCGGGCGCCGCGCCTGATCCTCCACACGTGGGACATGACTCGCTGACCGGCACCGTGACCGGCACCTGGCCGCCAAGGGCCGCCATGCGGAACGGGATCGTCACGCCTAGCTCGATCGGGTCGACCGCGTCCCGACGACCGCGCCCAAAGATGGAGTTGAACAGGTCTCCCAGTCCGCCGAGGCCACCGAACCCGCCCATGCCACCCGCATCGAAGTCCTCAGGCCCGGGGGCGCGGGTTCGCGGGCCGGCAGGCCCGCCGGGCCCGCGACCACCTATGCCGGCCCCAAACGCGCCGTATTTGCGCATGAGGTCGTACTGCTTCCGCTTGTCGGCGTCGGAGAGGACGGTGTGGGCCTCGGAAATCTCCTTGAACTTCTCGGCAGCGGCCGAGTCCCCCGGGCGGGCGTCGGGATGGTGCTTCTTGGCGAGCCGGCGGTAGGCCTTCTTGATCTCGTCGGTGGTGGCCTGCGGGCTCACGCCCAGGATCTGGTAGTAGTCCTTCGCGGCGGCCATGGGATCAGGCGCCCTCGCCTCCATCGCCCGGCGTCTGCCACAGGTAGACACTGACGCGGGCGGGGCGCAGCAGCCCACCGCCAAAGCGGTACCCCGGCTGGAACACCTGTGCCACGACGTGATCGCGATCCGGGGACGGCGCCGGCACGCTGGTCACCGCTTCGTGCAGATGAGGGTCGAAGGGCCCACCGGGTTCTCCCACCCGCTCCAGGCCCGCCGATTCCAGCTCCCGCATCAGCTTCCGCTCCACCAACTCCACGCCGGAGAGGAGGTCCACGGCGGCGGTGCGCTCCGGGTCCAGGTGCGCCACTCGGGCCAGATCGTCCAGCACGTCCAGGATGCTGCTCACCACATGCGCCTGAGCCCGCGACCACGTTTCGGTCCGCTCGCGTTGGGTCCGTTTGCGGAAGTTGTCGAACTCGGCCGCGAGGCGCAGGTAACGGTCCTTGAACTCCGCCGCTTCCCCCTGAGCCCGGCGGGCCGCTTCCTCCGGGATCTCCACCAGCGCCGGGCCAGGGGCGGCGGCGGCGGCGGCTTCCGGAGGCACGGCCCTTTCTGATTCTTCAGCCGCACCGACGAGGTCGGTTTCCTTGCTTGGACCGGAAACAGCGTCAGGCCCGTCAGGTTTGCGCTTGTGTTTACCCATATCCCTGTCTCACCGGGCACAGAATGTACTCAGTTGTTCTGCCGTAATGACAGCGAGATGGCTGGGCCTATGCCGGCTGACCCTGCAAGAGCCGCCGCATCAAGTCCAGCGCCGCCTGGGCGCTCCGCCGGCGGACGTCCTCCCGGTCACCAGGGAAGCGACGCTGGACGGCCTCCTGGCGGTCCTCCAGAACAGCCGCGATCCACACCGTCCCCACGGGCTTCTCCGGCGTGCCGCCACCGGGACCCGCTATCCCGGTTACCGCGATACCGGCGCGGGTTCCGAATCGCTGTGCCACATTGCGCGCCATGGCCCTGACGGTTGGTTCGCTTACGGCACCCTCCCGCTGGAGAACCTCGACGGAGACCCCGAGGTGTGCGGTCTTGACGGCATTCGCGTAGGCGACGAGCCCGCCCACCACCACGTCCGACGAGCCCGGGACGGCGGTGAGTCGAGCCCCGAGGAGACCTCCGGTACACGACTCGGCCACCGCAAGCGTGAGTCGCTGATCTCGCAGAAGGGACAGCACAACGGCCGCAAGATCGGCGTCTCCTTCACCGTACAGATGGGTTCCCAAGGCGGGCCGCAGCAGGTCTGCGCGATCCGCGAGCGTCCGATTTGCGAGATCGGCGGGGAGGTTCCACACGGTGAGGCGGAGGTCCACCCCATCCACGCCGGGCAAGTAGGCAAGGGTCGCCGGGGCCATCCCATCCTCAAGGTCCCCGATGCGCTCCGCCAACGCCGACTCGGCGATCCCGGTGGTCCGGAGCGTGCGTGACGCCGTCACCACCGCCGGCCGGCCGGCACCGCTGATCCGCGACTGCACGCGGGGGAGCACCTCATGCTCCAACAGGCCCTGCATCTCCCGCGGAACGCCCGGCAGCATGACCACGGTGCCGGGCGGCCCTTCCAGCCAGAGGCCGGGGGCGGTGCCCCAGCGATTCGGCAGGACCACGGCGCCGCGGGGAACTTCGGCTTGCGACCGGTTGATGGCCGGCATGGCGCGCCCCAGCCGCGCGAAGCGCGCCCGGAGCACCTCCAGATAGGCCCGGTCCACCTCCAGGGGCGCGCCGAACAGATCGGCCACCACCTTCTTGGTCACGTCGTCGCGCGTGGGGCCCAGGCCGCCGGTGGCGATGACGAACCCCGTCCGCCCCAGCGCCTGACGGACCGCGTCGCCGATCGTCGTCCCCTCGTCGCCCACGGTAGTCCTTCTAACGACGCGCGCCCCGACCGAGGCCAGGGCGCGTCCGAGATGGGCGGCGTTGGTATCGATCGTGAAGCCGAGCAGCAGCTCGGTCCCGATCGTCACCAGCTCAAGGTCCATCCCCGGAGAGCGGCTGCGAGGAGGTGACGGCGCGAATGAGTCGGCGATAGCGGTAGAGGTAGACGGCCAGGGATACCACCGTGAGCAGCACTGCGATGGCCAGGGTGACCGCCACGAGGGCGCCGTGAAACCGTTCCCAGAATTCCCCGAACCAGCCGCGCTCCCAACCGAAACGGGCGCGCATGTCCTTCCAGGCGAACCACCCGATGGTGGCGCCGATGAAGATGTCCTGCATGATGGTCTTTAGCTTGCCCGCGGCGTCAGCGGCAATGACCACGCCGCGCTGCTGCGCCACGTGGCGGAGCGCGATCATCACCAACTCCCGGCCCACCAGGAGCAGGGCCACCCAGAGCGGCATGCTGCCCCACCAGGGAATCTCGTACTGCACCACCCGTTCATGGGTGATCCAGTAGATCGGCACCAGGGTGGCGAACAGCAAGAGCTTGTCCGCCAGCGGGTCCAGTACCTTGCCCAGGTCGGTGATCTGGTGACGTTCTCGGGCCAGCCGCCCGTCGTAGATGTCGCTGACGGCGGCGGCCAGAAACACCACCAGCGCGATCAGCTTGGGACCGTAGCCCGCGATGAACGGAAGCAACGCGATGACCGGCGACAGCGCGATGCGCGCGACGGTCAAGATGTTGGGCAGGGTCCAGACGATCGGCGGCGCCATGCTCAGCTCAGCGTCTTGAGCACCAGTTTGGCCACCGCCCGCAGCGTATCGAACACGCCGTCTCCGGTCACCGCCACGGACTCGAAATACGGCGCGCGCTCGATCCAGGTGCCGTCAACTTGATGGATCAGGAGCTCACCCTGATGCCACGGGTCCGGTGCCGCCTTTTGTTTGGCAGCGTCCTCAACCGGCCAGCCGGGATTGAGCTGGGCCTGGAGGTCCTTGATGGGAGACGCGTTCGGCAGATCCCGCTTGTTGTACTGTATCACGAACGGGATCTTGGTAAGGTCGTAGCCGTACTGCGCCATGTTGTCGTACAGGTTCTGCATGGACTCGATGTTGGCTTCCATGCGCTCGACCTGGCTGTCGGCCACAAACACCACGCCGTCCACGCCCTTGAGGATCAGCTTGCGCGACGCGTTGTAATACACCTGTCCGGGGACCGTGTACAGGTGAAACCGGGTCTTGAAGCCCCGGATGGTGCCCAAGTCCACCGGCAGGAAGTCAAAGAACAGCGTCCGCTCCGTCTCCGTGGCCAGCGACACCATCTTCCCGCGGGTGTCGGGCGCTACCTTTTGGTAGACGTGCTCCAGGTTCGTGGTCTTCCCGCCCAAACCCGGCCCGTAGTACACCAGCTTGCAGTTGATTTCGCGGGATGCATAGTTGATCATCGACATGATCGGTCGCCCCAGCGCTCAGCCGCCGAACAGCTTGTCAATTTCGTCTTCCGCACCTTCCAGCACGCCTCCACGCGGAGCGCCGCCACCCGCGGCGAACCGGTTGAACATGTCGTCGAACACTTTGCCCAGGTCCTGGACGGTTTGCTTGACGCGGAGCCGCACCATGCCCACCGTGGTGCGCTGGTCGAACAGCACGACCAGAATCACCCGCCGGGCGACGTCGGCCAGGTACATGGATTCTTTCTCGCCCTGATGGAACAGCGAGGCGAACTCCGGCTCGCCGATCATCTTGGCGAGCTGATCGTTGGCGGAGAAGTCGGCCGCCGTGAGCGACGCGAACGAGGTGGGATCGAACCGCAACTGCTCGCCCGCATTGGCCAGCAACTGCCCCGCGCGATCCACCAGCAGCGCGCACCGGGCGTTGGATTCCTTGAGCAGCGCGTTCAGGTGCTCGACGATGCGCCGGTAGTCCTCTTCGCCGAGCGACCAGGTACTGGCACTGGTTTCCGCCATCGCCTCCTCGACTCAGCCCAGTTGAGCTTCCATGCGCCGCATCATGCGCTCCGCTCGCCGGCGCAGCATGGGATGGCCTTCCCACGACAGGTAATCCCGGAGCAACCGCACCGTCTCGACGCTCGGGTGGCCGTTGAGATAGCCCAGGGCCGACAGCCGCCGCAAGGGCTGCCCGCTAAACAGGGCCTCCCGGTAGCGGTCCATGGAGTACTGCGCAAGGAACAGGCCGATCAACGCCCCGATCCCCACGCCCACCAGGACCGCCTTGGTCCTGGGCCCCATCAGCCACCCATTTCGCGCCGGGCGGCCAGCGCCCGGGCGATGGTGAGACCATCGGCGTACTCAAGATCACCTCCGACCGGCAGCCCCAGCGCGATCCGGGTCACCTTCACGCCCAGGGGCTCGAGCACGCCGCGGACGTAGGTCGCCGTGACCTCTCCCTCCATGGACGGGTTGGTGGCCAGGATAACTTCGCGAACGCCGGCGCCGTTCGCCACTCGCGCGCCCAGCTCAGTGATGCGCAGGTCTCCCGGTCCGACCCCATCGAGGGGCGACAGGTGCCCCCCCAGCACGTGGTAGACCCCGCGGTATTCTCCGGCCCGCTCCACCGCCGCGATGTCGGAAGGCTCC
Source organism: Gemmatimonadales bacterium (assembly GCA_036393515.1). GTDB lineage: Bacteria > Gemmatimonadota > Gemmatimonadetes > Gemmatimonadales > GWC2-71-9 > JACQHC01. The sequence goes on from DASWGV010000089.1 coordinate 26,919, forward strand.
TCCACCACGCACACCAGGCCGGCATCGCGTCGCGGATCCTGGCAGATCTCGCACGGGCTCACTTCGCTCCAGGCACCGCACACCGTACAGGGCGCGACCCTGGTATCTAGCTCCTGAAGTGCTCCGGTCAAACGCTCGATGGCGCCTTTGGGCTGTCGCAGCAGGAAGTAGGCAAGCCGGGTGGCCGTCTTGCGGCCGATCCCCGGGAGGCGAGCGAGCTCCGCGGTCACATCGTCAAGGACCGACACCGACTTAGCTTAGAGCGGGAGCTGGAAGGGAAGCGGGAGACCCCCGGTCGCCTTCTTGAGCTCCTCACGGTACAACTCCTCGGCGCGCCGCTGCGCATCCGACACCGCCGCCAGGACCAGATCCTCCAGCATCTCGGCGTCGGCATTGCCCAGGACCGAAGGATCAATCTTCACGCTTCGGATTTGGCCGCGCCCGTCCGCGGTGGCCTGCACCATCCCGCCCCCGGCCGACCCGGTGACGGTGCGCTGGGCGAGGGCGGTCTGCATCTGGGTCAGCCGGCCCTGGACCTGCTGGCCGAGCTGAAGCAACTGTGAGAAGTCTGGCATGTGTAATAACGGCGCGGAGTTGGAGGCCCGAGCCGCTCCGTGTGCAAGCTATCGCGGCCCCGGGGTGGGCCGCAAGTTACTCGGTGAGCTCCAGGCCGAGCGCGTCCGCGGCCGCGTCGAGCGCCGGGTCCTTGGCCCGGTACAACCGGAGCCGCTCGTCTCGGTCGGACTGCTGGTCCAACCGCCGGGTCTGGGGTTCACGCGCCTCGGCGCGGTCGGGACCGGCAGCAGGACTGCGCACCACCAGCCGGGCCACCACACCCATGACCTGGGAAATGGCCCCTTCGACGGCCGTCCTACCCTGCTCGACCCCTTGGCGGTGCACGTCCCCGTCCGGGAACTCGAGGATCACCGTACCATCGCCGCCGAGAACCGGCGTGGACCGGGCGAGCGCCTCCCGCAACATCCGGCGGCGCTGACCCACGATGTCCACCACCGCCGGCCACCACGCAGCGAGTGATTCCGCCGTCAGGCCGCCCGACGGGGGCCGGGTGGGCGGATCGGCGGGCGGGCCGACCGAGGGCGCCGGCGGTGCCTCGGCCGCCGCTGACGGGGCGGGGTCGGAGCGCGACGGGGGTCGAGCGTCCGGCTTCTCTTGCCGCCCCTGCCCTTCCCGCCCCTTCGGCCCCAACGCCTCCATCACCTCCGCCAGTTCCACCGTCTTGTCCAGCAGCGTCCACTGAAGCAGCAGGGTCTCGACGTAGAGCCGCGCATTTCCGCTCCGCCGGATGGCCGTCTCCGTGTCCGCCAGCAGCTTCAGCATGCGCAGCAGATCGCCCTCGCGGTATCCCGCGGCGTGCCGCTCCACCGCCGCGCGCACAACCTCGGTCACCCCTTCGGTATCACCCCCCAGGACCCGGAGGAGCAACGTCCGCAGCGTCTCGCCGAGGCCGGCGACGAATTCCGTGAGATCCGACCCGGCTTCCACCAGGCGCGCGACGAAAGGGAACACGTCCGCGGCACGTCGCTCCGCCACGATGTCCAGCAGTTCCGCGTACAACTCGTCGTCAATGAGCCCCAACGCGTCGCGCACCCGTGCGGCGGTCACCGTGCCCTCGCCGAACGCCACGGCTTGATCGAGCAACGACAGGGCGTCCCGCATGCCCCCCGCGGCGACCCGCGCCATGAGCTGGAGCGCGTCGTCGTCCACCGAGATGGCTTCGGCCGCGGCAACCGCCCGCAGCCGATCCCCGATGGCGCGGGGCCCGATCCGGCGGAAATCGAACCGCTGCATTCGGCTGAGCACCGGCGCGGCGGTATTCTGGATCTTCTGTGGCTCGGTGGTGGCGAACACGAACACCACGCGAGGAGGCGGCTCTTCCAGAATCTTCAGCAGCGCGTTCCACGCCTCGCGGGTCAGCATGTGGGCTTCGTCCACGATGTAAACCTTGGAGCGCTCGGGGCCGCTGGCCGCGTACATGGCCCGCTCGCGCAGCTCGCGGGCGTCCTCCACCCCACGGTTGGACGCGGCGTCAATCTCGACCACGTCCAGGTTCGCCGATCCGGCCCAGATCCGGCGGCAGGAATCGCAGGCCCCGCACGGCTCTCCGCCCGCCCCCTCCGACCGGCGCTCGCAGTTCAACGCCATGGCGAGTACGCGGGCCGCGGTGGTCTTCCCGACGCCGCGCGGACCGGTGAGCAGATATGCATGCGCCACGCGATTCCGCGCGACGGCGCCGGCCAGCCCGACCGCCACATGCTCCTGGCCAATCAGCTCGCTAAAGCGCTTGGGACGGTATTGGCGGGCGAGAGCGGTGTGGGACATGTCTTCGGCTATCACTCAGGCAGGTGGAAGGGATGCCGCTCTGCCGCCCTGCCGCCCCGGCGGGGTGTGGTGACGCGGCGGGGGGGGAAATGCCCCAGGCACCCCGAAGCGACACTGCGTTCGCTTAGCGCTGCTACCTTCACGGTCCTGACGCAGTTCACGCGCACGCGCCCTTCGGACCTGGGGCGAGAGAAAGGTAGCCGCACCGCGAGGAGGCTGGTAGGCGGCTGGGACGACCTATCCCAGAACGCTCGCGATGATCTCCGCCGCGCGGTGCATCTCCCCGGCCGTCACATCCACATGCGCCACCACCCGCAACCGCCGTGCTCCATACACCGCCAGGCGGACGCCCGCGCGCTCCACCAGTGCGGCGGCCTCGACCGCTGTCCGATGAAGGAGATCAAGCATCACGATGTTGGTCTCCGGCGTCGTGACCTCCAGGCCGTTCAGGCCCGCCAACCGCTCCGCCAGTTGGCGGGCGTTCGCGTGGTCCTCCGGCAGGCGCCCCACGTTGTGGTCCAGCGCGTACAGGCAGGCCGCGGCGAGGATCCCTGACTGCCGCATCGCGCCGCCGAGCTGCTTCCGAACCCGCCACGCCTCCTCCATCAAGCCGCGTGAGCCGGCAAGACACGACCCCACGGGGCAGCCCAAGCCCTTGCTGAAACTGACCATGACGGTGGTCGCGTGCCGCGCGAAGCGCTCGAGGGGAATCCCCAGCGCCGCGGCCGCATTCCAGAGCCGAGCCCCGTCCAGGTGGACGCCCAGCCCCCGCTCGACCGCGAGCGCCGCGATCCCGGCCAGCGCGTCCGGACGCGTCACGGTGCCGCCCGCGGCGTTGTGCGTGACCTCGACGCTGACCGCGCTGGTGCGGGAGAGATATCGCGAACCGGTGCGTATGGCGCCGGCCACCAGGTCACGGTCGAGCCTGCCGCCGGGGGCGCTGACCGTGTGGAGCTCCACGCCCGACAAGACCGCCGCTCCAGACTCCTCATAGCGCACGATGTGGGCTTCCTGCTCGACGATCATCTCCGTGCCGGGCCGGGTATTGATGCGGATCCCGACCGCGTTCCCCTGCGTGCCCGAAGGCATGAACAGCGCCGCTTCCTTGCCCAGCAGGGCCGCGACCTGCTCTTCCAGGCGTCGTGTGGTGGGATCCCCGTCCAGGACGTCATCGCCCACTTCCGCCTCCGCCATGGCGCGGCGCATGGCTGGCGAGGGGCGAGTGACGGTATCCGACCGCAGATCGATCACGTGACCAGCCACCGCGCCTCCCGTGCGGCGGACCGGCGACGGACAAGCGTGGGCGGCATGAACCTCCATGCCCGTCCCCCGGTCCGCCCGTCCGCCTGTCCCCCTCTTAGGTCAGTATCGCCCGCTGTTCCCGCTGGCGGCGCATGAGATCGTAGGTCTCGGCGATCTCGCCACCCACCAGAAACGCCAGCGCCGTGTAGTAGATCCACACCACCAGCAGCGCCAACGCCAGCGCGTTGGTATTGGAAATCAACCGATCCAGCGTGGCGAACCGGGTCAGGTAGACGCCGTAAAGCACCTTGGCCACCTCGAACGCCAGGGCGGCCACGACCGCGGCGACGAGCGCCGTGTCCCGGGCCACTCGCCGGCTTGGCGCCACCGTGTAGATCAGAGCGAACAACGCCACACCGAGCCCAAACGCCAGCCCCCGGCCCAGCAGCCGACCGAACCATGGGGAGTCGCCCAGGAGGAGCGTGGCGCCGGTATTCAGCACCAGGAGGGAGACGGTCACGATCACCATCAGGAGGTCAAGCGCCTTTCCCACCAGCCAGGGACGCGACTCCTCGGTATCGAACACATCGTTCAGCGCTGCGCGGGCGCCGCCGAAGAAGCGGGTGGCGAACCACAGGAAGAGCGCCAGCCCCAAGGCCGACAGCCCGGCGCTCCGCTCCGCCAACATCTGAAGCACGCGTTCCGCCGCGGCCCGCGGCTCTGAGCCACCCGCACGCTCGGGAATGAAGGCTTCCAGGATGTTGCGCAGGCCCAGCAGCACATCGCCTTCGGACCGCGCCACGTACCCCAGCGCGGCGAGGGCGAGCAGGGCAAGCGGGACGCTCGCCACCAACGCGTCGAACGTCAACGCACTCGCCAGAAAGGGGACGTTATCCTCATAGGCGGCCGCGGTGACGCGCCGCACGAACCCCAGGGCCGAGAAGGCCCAGCCGCGACGCTCGTCCCGCGGTCCGGGCGAGGCCCCAGTCACCGGGCTGGGGACGGGCGCCTAGTCGTCCGCGACGTCGTCCGGGGCGGGCGCTGGCGCGCGCGCGGCGCGGCGCGCCGACCGGGCCTCGGACAGCCGCCGTTCCAGCTCGTCCCTGGCGGATTGGACCGCCGCGCGGCCCGCGTCGACGGTCTCGCGCGCCGCCTCGCGGCGTTCATCCACCGACCGGCGGACGTGGTCAATTCCCTCCTCCACCCGCGCCCGACCGTGCTCGTAGCCCTCTTCGACCAGGCCGCGGAACTCGTCAGCTTTGCGGCCGGCCGCGTCCAACAGCTCGCGGCTCCGCTGCCGAATCAGGCGACGCGTCTCGGCCCCGGACCGCGGCGCCAACAGCAGTGCCACGCCCGCGCCGAGCAAGGCGCCCAGGAAGAACGCGCCGAGCCCAGACTCCGACCGCTCGACGACCATGACCGGTTGATCCCGCTCTCGCTCTCGTGCCATTGGTTCTCCTTCGTTCCGCCTACTCCCCCGCATCGGCGTCGTCCGGCGCTGCCTCGGCCGTCGGCCGGGGTGCCGCGTGCCGCAGGAGAGGCGCCCGCACGTGCCGGGCGACCAGCCCGGCGGTGTCCCCGATGTTGAGCTGGTCGAACAGGAACCCGAATCGCGCCTCCAGGTCCGCGCACACCTGGTCCTTGATACCGGCCGGCAGGTCCCACATCGCCGCCTTGAACGGCCCGATCGCCTTCTTGCGCGACTTATACAGGAACTGCTCCTCCGTGTCCGACGGTTTCCGTTCGTTGGCGCAGTGCTGGATCACCCAGGCGCGCAGCTCGGCCCGCAAGTCGGCCGGCAGCGACGGATGATCGAACACCATGTTCTGGAAGTTCGTGGCCAGATGGATTTCGCAGGCACCGAACTTCGGGAAGTTGCCGAAGGCGTCCTCGGGGAGGGTCGAGGCCCCATGCTGGACCGCGCCGGCCAGCCGATAGGTGGCGGTCGCCTCCTCCGACAGCGCGCGCAACGCCTTGAGGTCCAGCTTGACCTGAGCGATGGAGCCGTCGGGGAGGACCATGCCCCCATGCGACGTCCCCGTCTGGACCGAAATCTTGCTCAGCCCAACGGGGTTCCCCAGGGCCGCAAGACTGCGGTTGTATCCGTCCATGAACGCCCGCAGCTCTTCGACGGTGCTGTTCTTCCCGCCCACCTCGCCGATCTCGCCCCCCACGGACGTGGTGACGCCTCGGGGCTCGCGTTTGCGTACCAACGCGGTCAGCTCGGCCGCGCGGGTGTAGTTCTCGCGCTGCTGCTCGTCCAGCGTGGGGAAGGCCAGGTCCACCAGGGTGGACGTGTCAATATCAATATTGAAGAACCCCGCGGCGAGCCCCTCGGCGATCAGCGTGCGGATCGCCTTCAGCTCCTCCTCGGCGCCGGCCTGGTACTTCGCGGCGTTGACCTGGAAGTGGTCACCCTGGATGAAGACCGGCCCGTCAAATGCTTCGCGCAGGGCCGCCGCCAGCACCACACTGGTGTACTCCGCCGGTCGCTGGTCGGTATACGCCATCTCGGACCGCGCGATCTCGCAGAGGAACGCGCCGGCTTTGCGTTGTTTCAGCGCCCGGAACACCGCGCGGGCGGTGTCGTACGTGATGACGCGCAGGTTCATGGCGGGAACGGTGAACCCACCGCATTCCCCGCGGCCACGCGCGGCGTAGAGGTCCTGAATGGACGCCGGCCGGCAGCCGGCGATCTGGGCCAGCTCCCAGATGAGCCACCGCGCCGCATCTTTTGCTTCGGGCGTCGCGCCGAACACGGCCAGCCGAACCAACCGGTCCGTGGCCGGCCCGGCGACCGCCTGGGCACGCTTGACGGTCACCGCCGACCCGTCATAGGCCACGGCTCCGTCCATGGTGTCCACCGCTTGCCGAATCGCCTGCTCCATCACGAGCCCCCGATGCGACGACGACGCGTTTTCGCTGCGGGCGTTCAATGTACCCGTCCCCTCCTCAAGCGTCAAAACGACACCGCCAACCCGTCGCAAGCGGGCTCCACCCCGGCAGGCAGGCGCGCCGCGAGCTCCGCGTGCCCGTAGCGATGGGTCAGATGGGTGAGCAGCGTCCGCTCCGCCCCGATCGCCCGAGCCACCGCCACCGCCTCCGGGATCGAGAGGTGCGTCGGATGCGGGCGGTCGAACAGCGCGCTGATGACCAGTAACCGCACCCCGCGCAAGCGTTCCAGCGTCGCGGCGGGCACCGCTTTCACATCGGTCAGGTAGGCCAGCGCGCCGATGCGGTACCCGTACACCCGGGTGAGCCCATGCTCGAATTCGAGGGGCAGGACCGGGAAGCCTGCGATCGTGGTTTCGACATCGGCCTGGAGGGGTCGGGGGGTGAGGTCGGGCCGGGGCGTCTCGGGCTGGCGGGGGGTGCCGTCATCGAAGATGTAGGAAAAGCGTTGGCTCAATCGCTCAAGCGTGTCGCTGGGGCCGAAAATCGGCAGGGGTCCGCGGCGCGACGTGAACGCCCGGAGGTCGTCAATCCCGTGAATGTGGTCCGCGTGGTCGTGGGTGTACAGCACGGCGTCCACGCTGGCCACACCGGCGGCGAGGAGCTGCAAGCGCAGCTCCGGGGGGGTGTCGATCAGAATCCGCTTGCCGGTGTCGCTCTCCACCACCGCCGCGACCCGCGTGCGCCGGTCCCGCGGGTCTCCGGAGGAACACACCGGGCAGTCGCAGCCGACCTGCGGGACTCCGAACGACGTCCCGCTCCCGAGCACGATCAGCCGCACGGGCCCTTAGACCGTCTCGACCTTGAGCAGGTTGGTGGTGCCCGGCACCTCGAAGGGCACGCCGGCGGTGACCACGATCCGATCTCCCGGCCGGGCGTGTCCGCGGCTCACCAGCAGCTCACGGGCGCCTTCGAGCATGACGTCATAGTTGGGGACGTGTGCTGCCAGCTCCGGCACGGCACCCCAGACCAACGCGAGCTGGCGGCAGGTAGCAGGCACGGTGGAAAGCCCCACGATCGGCACCGAGGGCCGGAACGCGGCGATCTTTCGCGCGGTGAACCCGCTCTTGGTGAAGCACACGATCAGCGGCACCTGGAGCATCTCCGCCGCCGCACAGGTGGCGAGCGCGATGGCGTCCTCGACCGTGGCGGGCCCGGCACCCATGCCGCGGTCGTTGCGCCGCCGCCGCCGCGCATCGGGCGTTTCCCGCTCGATCTCGCGGATAATCCGCGCCATGGCTTCGACGGCGAGCAGCGGATAGGCGCCGGTGGCGGTTTCCGCGGAGAGCATGACGGCGTCGGTGCCGTCCAGGATGGCGTTCGCCACGTCCGACGCTTCCGCCCGCGTGGGCCGAGGATGCTCGACCATGGATTCGAGCATCTGCGTGGCCGTGATGACCGCGCGGCCATGGGTGTTGGCCAGCTGAATGATGCGCTTCTGCGCCAACGGGACCTGCTCAAAGGGCAGCTCTACCCCCAGGTCGCCCCGGGCCACCATGATGGCGTCGGCCGCCTGCACAATGCCGTCCAACTCGGCTAGCGCGGCCGCCTTCTCGATCTTGGCCACGAGGCGCACGCCCGCCGGCACCAGCGCCCGCACCGCGTGCACATCTTCGGCCCGGCGCACAAACGAGACCGCGATGTAGTCCGCCTCGTGCGCCAGAGCCAGCGCCACGTCGTCCCGGTCCTTCTCCGTGACGGCCGGCGCGCTCACCTGCACGTCCGGGAGGTTGATGCCCTTGTTGCTCTTGAGCAGGCCGCCGTACACCACCCGCGCGCGGACCCGGGGGGGCGTCACGGCCACGACCTCGGTTACCAAGAGCCCGTCGTCCAGCAGGATGCGGGCGCCCGGCCCCACGTCGGACGCCAGGGCGTCATAGGTGGTGGGAATCTCGTCCGCGCGCACCTCGTCCTCCGGCGCGAACGTTACCTCGCTTCCTTCGTCCAGCAGCCGAGGCTCCCGGAGCGCGCCCACGCGGATGCGAGGACCCTGCAAGTCCACCAGGAGCGCGACATGGCGGCCGCGCTCGGCGCGCACCCGTCGGACCAGGTCCATCCAGATCGCCCGCAGCTCCGGCGTCCCGTGGGACGAATTGATCCGGACCACGTCTACGCCAGAGTCCAGCAGCGCCCCCAGGACCTCGGGGTTGGCCGTGGCGGGCCCCAGCGTGGCGACAATCTTGGTGCGGCGGAACCGCGGTTCCCTCATGGCGTCCGGAATCACGACCCAACCTGCGCGGTCGCCGCCGAGGGGTACTTCCGGGCCACGTACGTGTCCAGGATCTCGAGGAATTCCGGCACGATGCGGTCACCCTTCAGGGTGACCCTCAATTCCCCGTCCACGTACACCGGTGCCTTGGGCTCCTCAGCGGTACCGGGGAGCGAAATGCCGATATCCGCGTGCTTGGATTCGCCGGGTCCGTTCACCACACAGCCCATCACGGCAACGCGCAGCCGCTCGACCCCGGGATGCCGCTCGCGCCAGACGGGCATCTGGCGCTCCAGATAGCGCTGGATCTCGTCGGCCATGTGCTGGAAAAAGGTGCTGGTGGTCCGACCGCAGCCCGGGCAGGCGGTCACCGAGGGGGCAAAACTCCGGAGACCCAGGGCCTGGAGCACCTGCTGGCAGACGCGAACCTCCTCGGCGCGGTCCCCATTGGGCATTGGCGTGAGGGAGGCACGGATGGTGTCCCCGATACCTTCCTGCAGCAGAATCGACAGCGCCGCCGCGCTCGCCACGACGCCCTTGGCTCCCATCCCGGCCTCGGTGAGACCCAGATGGAGCGGATAGTCGCAAGCCGCGGCAAGCCTCCGGTACACGTCCACCAGATCCTGCACGCCCGACACTTTGGCCGACAGGATGATCCGATCGTGAGGCAGCCCGGTCTCCTCGGCGAGGCGTGCCGATCGAAGGGCGCTTTCCACCATGGCTTCGAGCGTGACGTCACGAGCATCCAGCGGCTCAGGACGTCGGGCGTTGGCGTCCATCAGCTCCGTGAGCAGCTGGCGATCCAGCGAGCCCCAGTTCACCCCGATGCGCACCGGCTTGTTGTGCGCGAGGGCCACCTCGATGATCATCCGGAAATGCTCGTCGCGGCGCCTGGCGCCCACGTTTCCCGGATTGATGCGATACTTGGCCAGCGCATCGGCACAGTCAGCGTGCTGGGTCAGGAGCAGGTGCCCGTTGTAGTGGAAGTCGCCGATGATGGGGACCGCCACGCCACGGCCGCCCAATGCCTCCACGATCCGGGGCACGGCTTCCGCAGCCGCCTCGTGGTTCACCGTCACCCGTACCAATTCGCTCCCCGCGGCGGCCAGGTCCGCCACCTGCGCCACCGTCGCGTCCACGTCGGCGGTATCCGTGTTCGTCATGGACTGCACCACGACGGGATGGCAGGAGCCGACCCCGACGCTGCCGATCCAGGTCGTGACGGTCGCTCTACGGGCGGCGAGGGGCATGGGACGGGAATATAAGGCGAGGCGGGGCGAGGAGAGCCCCCGCTGGCGTTTCCAGCCACTATCTTTCCGCCACTCATGAGCTCCGTGATCGGCCCGGTCATCCGCCTCCAGATCCAGCGCGGGCCGCTGAAAGTCGGCGAGAAACCCGACCGGCGATACTCGCCGGAACTCATCGCGCCGGTGGACACGTTGCTGGTCACCGCCCTGGGCATCACCGCACAGCTGGACGGGCTCGAGACACTGGACGTGCATCACGGCGCCCATCCCGCCCAGAAGAATGACGACGGCCGCAATGGGATTTCAGTGGGATTCGTGTCCCACTACCGGGAGATGCAGCGCCACTTTGGGGACCACGTCACGCCGGGGTGCGCCGGGGAGAACATCCTGGTGGAGAGCGATCGCCGGTTCACCCTGGAGGACCTGGCCTGCGGGTTGGTGCTGCTGGATCCGTCCGGGCACGCGAAGGGACGGCTGCGTGATCTGATGATCGCGACTCCGTGCCGCCCCTTTGCCGGCTTCGCACACCACTACCAGGCGGTGGACCCCGCCGTGCTCAAGGAAAGCCTCCGGCTTCTGGATGGGGGAACGCGGGGGTTTTATTGCACGCTGGACGCGGCGTCGGGACCGGTACGGGTGCGGTGTGGGGATCTGGTAGCGCTCGACTCCTAGGGCGCAGCGGAGGATGCTCGTCCGGCCTGCTCGCTAGCAGCTACTGGCCCAGTCAATCTCGAACAGCAACTCACACACCGGACACTTCCGCTGCGAATCGGTGAGCTCGAGATTCGAGCGCCCCCGGCAGTTGGGGCAGACTCCGTACGTGGTGCCCAGGTTGGCCTGGCTGGCCCGCTTGGCCTCCTCCTCGCGAGGATGCCACCGCACCACGCTCCACTTACGGGGCTTGTCGGTGGCCAGCTCGATCAACTGGCGTTCTACCGTGACCGACTGGCGGTTCACATCCAGCGTCACGGCATCGGGCTGCGCATCGTCCAACACGGGATACCACGCGCCGCGCCGCAGCCCGTGAGCCCCCGGACGCCGTAGGCGCCCCCACTTGCGCTGACTCCGTTGGTCCATGGTCCCGAATGTAAGGAGGAAGCCGGTGGGGACGGTAGGGATTTGTCGCCTATCGTCGCCTACGGACAACTAGCAGGGATGCTCCCAGTCCACCGCGAAAGCTCCCCCGCAGTCGGGGCAGGTCAGGCGCGCCACCTCGGTCTCCACCTTGGCACGCTCTGAGCATTGCGGGCAGACGACGTAGGTGAGTCCCAGGTTCTGTGCGCTGGCTCGCTGGGCGCCGCGCTGCTTTTCGTCCCACCGCACCACGCTCCAGAGACTCGGCGGGGCATCGCTGAGGTCAACGTGCGCCCGCAAGACGGGGACGTTGTGCCTGCGGACGTCGAGGACCACCAGCCCGGAACTCGGGTCGCTGACCACGGGGTACCACGCGCCGCGCCGCAGGCCGTGGGTGCCGGTCCGCTTCACCCGGGCCCATTTCTTGGCCGTGCTGGGCCGCGAAACGGGGGCGGGCTGCTCGTGCTGGATCACCCGCACTCGCTGTAGCCGCACACGTGGCACTTCACGCAGCCCTCCGCAAACTCCAGTTGCGACCCGCAGTCCGGGCAGGCGCCGATGAACTGCTCCTCCCGCAAGCCCCCGACCTGGTACGCATGCCCCTCCGGCCCCGCCACCAAGTGCCGCGCCGCCCCCGAAGGAACCGGACCCGTCTCACCCAGCAGATCCTGCTGGACACCCTGCTGGTCCTGCAACCACCGCTCGATCGCGATCCCGATGGCGTCCGGAACGGACAGCACCTTATTGGGCCCAAGGCCGGTCACCCGATCTGACGAGATGCCGCGCAGCTGGCGGTGGATCTCCTGAATGGGAATGCCGGCGCGCAGCGCCAGCGAGATCAGCCGGCCGATCGCCTCGACGTCCGCCATCAGGGCGGCGCCCGCTTTCCCCAGGCTCATGAATACTTCGAACGGCTGGGCCTTATCGTCTTGCGTGATAGTCACGTAGAGCGTGCCCAGGGGCGTCTCCAGTCGGCGCGTGGTGCCGCGCAGCAGCTCCGGCCGCGACCGCTTGGCCCGGCGCTGCAAGTTCTCGCTTTCCACCTCGTGCAGTTGTCGCCTGGTGCGGGTCAGCTCAGCGTCGAGCTCGGCGTTGAGGGCCTTCGATTCAGCCAACTCGGTCCGGGATAAAGCCGCCAGGTGCTCCGCCCCTGCTGCCTTGTCCTGCACCTTCTTCGCCGTCGCCCCGGTCGAAAGCACCTGCTGCTCGCGGCTCCCGTCCCGGTAGACCGTGACACCTTTGCACCCCAGACGGTAGGCCAGCTCGTAGATCTGGCGCACGTCGTCTTCGGTGGCGGTGTTCGAGAAATTGCAGGTCTTGCTGATGGCCGAGTCCGTGTGGTCCTGGAACGCGGCCTGCATGCGGATGTGCCACTCCGGTGTCACGTCGTGCGCGGTCACGAAGATCCGCTGCCAGCGTTCCGGCACCTCGGGGAAGTGGATGTGCCCGGCCTCTGCGATCCGCTTCATGAGATCGTCGGAGTACCAACCCTCCTTACGCGCCATCGCGACGAAGTCTTCGTTCACGTCGGGCATCAGCACGCCGGCCTGGTTCCGCATGAACGCGACCGCAAACAGCGGCTCGATTCCCGAGGAGCACCCCGAGATGATGGAGATGGTGCCGGTGGGCGCCACGGTGGTCAGGTTGCAATTGCGGAGGCGGCGCATGGGACGCAGGCGGTTGCCTTCCGCGTCCCGGGCGCAGCTCCCGTCCGGGCCCCAGATGCTCCGCTCCCACTCGGCAAACACGCCCCGATCGGCGGCCAGCCGTTCGCTTTCGACCTTGGACTCCTCGTCCACGAACCGCATCAACTCGCGGCCGAACTCGACGGCATCGGGCGAGTGATACGGAATCTCCAGCCGCACCAGCATGTCCGCCCAGCCCATGATGCCGAGCCCGATGCGCCGGATCCGGCTGGCGAGATCGCTGATCTCGGGCAACGGGTACTTGTTGGCGTCAATGACGTTGTCCAGGAAGTGGGTGCACAGGTGAACGGTTTTCCGCAAACCGTCCCAGTCCACGCGACCACCCTCCGCGAACAACCCCACGTTGATCGAACCCAGGTTGCAGACGTCGTAGGCGAGCAGCGGCTGCTCCCCGCAGGGATTGGTGGCCTCGTAGCTGCCCAAGTGCGGCACCGGGTTATACCGGTTCGCCCGGTCGATGAAAAAGACGCCGGGCTCGCCGGTCTTCCAGGCGCCGTGCACGATCTTGGCAAACACCTCGCGCGCGTCCAGCCGGCCCATGACCTGGCCGGTGCGCGGGTGCACCAGCTCGTAGTCCGTCCGCGCTTCCACCGCGCGCATGAAGGGGTCCGTCACGGCCACCGAAATATTGAAGTTCGTGATCTTGGTGATGTCGTCCTTGCAGGTCACGAAATCCAGGATATCCGGGTGATCCACCCTGAGGATGCCCATGTTGGCACCGCGCCGAGTGCCGCCCTGCTTCACCACGTCGGTGGAGGCATCGTACAGGGACATGAAGGAGACCGGCCCCGACGCCACACCCATAGTGGACCGGACCACGTCGTTCTTGGGACGCAGCCGCGAAAAGGAGAACCCGGTGCCGCCCCCCGATTGGTGGACCAGGGCCATGTTGCGCAGCGTGTCGTAGATGCCGCTCCGGGCATTGGAGAGCGCGTCATCCACCGGCAGCACAAAGCAGGCCGACAGTTGACCCAGCGGTCGCCCGGCGTTCATGAGGGTCGGGCTGTTGGGCATCCAGGCGCGCGTGGCCATGAGGTCGTAGAACGCCTCGCCCACGGCCTCCACCGCTCGCGGACTGGCGCCGTAGCGTCCGTCCGGCTCGGCAATGGTCCGCGCGACCCGCCAGAACAGGTCTTCGGGACCTTCGACCGGCTGGCCGGCGTCATCCTTGATGAGATAACGGCGCCGGAGCACGGTCAGCGCGTTCTCGGACAAGTTCAACGGCGTGTGTCTGCTCGATTCGCTCGAGGGCATGGGCACGGGCACGCTTCGGATTGATGGTGAAATCTAACCTTTGCGGGAGCGACCGGGACCCGGTCGCGGCGACGCGAGGGCACAAGGTAGGAACCGCTGGAGGGCCACGCAAGCCGGTGCGATTCCCCACGAAGGACGCGGCTTCTCGACTTTGCACATCACAAAGCTGACAGCCGGGCAAACATCCCGCTTCGATGTCGGCGGGCCAGCTCCACGTAGTGTCGCCAGGTGCTCTCGATCCGGGCCGCGAGGTCTCCGTCCACCGCCCGGACCACCTTGGCAGGCAAGCCCATGACCAGGGAGCCGGGCGGGATCTCCATTCCCTCAGGGACCACGGCCCCCGCCGCCACCACGGACCCCCGCCCCACCCGTACCCCGTTCAGCAGTATGGACCCCATGCCGATGAGACACTCGTCCTGGACGGTGCAGCCGTGCAGGATCACCCGGTGGCCCACGCCGACCCGGGCCCCAATGGTGCACGGGAATCCTTCGTCCGCATGCAGCATGGAGAGGTCTTGGATGTTGGTCTCGTCCCCGACGCTGACGGGGGCCGTGTCGCCTCGGATGACGGACTGATACCAGACGCTCGACTCCCGGCCCAACGAAACGTCGCCGAGCACCACGGCGCCCGGCGCGATGAACGCGGTGGGATGGATCACTCCGCTGGGGTCAGCGGGGCTGGGGCACGAACTGCATGAGGACCCAACCCTCGACCGGTTGGCCGGCCTTGTAGGCGGGGCTATAGAGGAGACTCAGGGCGAACCCCTGGGCCAGCCGCGTGAACTGCGGGTTGTCGGACGCGCGGTCCACCTGGACACGGAGCGGCCGCCCCTCGGCGGACACGCGCACCCACAGTTGGGTGCGGGTGGGCGTACCCTGAACGCGATCGTCGAGCGGCACGATCGGCGCGGCCTGCGCCCGCGGCGCGGAGTCGAAGCACGCGTTTTCCTTATTATAGTCGGGCCCCGGTGCGGCGCAGAAGTTCGCGGGTGCACCGGCGGGCTGAGCCGGTTGAGCGACGGGCTGGAGCCGGGTCATGCGAACGGCCACGGTGGTGTCACCGCCGCGCCGGACCGGCACCGTGACGCGGTAGGACTCATACCCGGGCGCCGTAATCACCACGGTGCGGGACCCGGCGTCTAGGGTGAACGTCGTGCCCTGTTGGGGCTGGCCGTCCGCCGTCACCCGGGCTCGCGCTGGCACGCCCTGGAGAGCGACCGTCCCGGTGTTGGGGAGGAGAGCGGCGGCAGCGGCGACGCTGTCGGCTATCCGGATGCTGTCGGCGATCCGCAGGGCGTTCGCCGCGCTATCCGCCCTGACCATCGAATCCCTCCTGGCGGCGCTGTCCGCTGCGGCTGCGCGCGCTGCCGCGCCACCGCCGGACACCAACGGGAGCGGCCGCCCCAACACGGCACTCCAGTAGTACATCCCTCCCCCACCGCCGCCCAAGATCAGCACCAGGAACACCCCGACCAATACGCCACCTCGCTTCCTGCGCTCCGGTTCTATGCGCCGCGGCTCGGTTCTGGGGATCGGCGTGGTAGGCGTGGTGGGTCGGGCCGCCGTTGGAAGCCCCGCGGCCGAGATGGCCACGGTGGCGGCGGTCGCAATGGCGGCGACCGACGGACGCCCCTCCAGCGTGGCCAGCAGCTCATCGGCGGTTTGGAATCGCTCGGCCGGGCTCTTGGCCATCATGCGCTTGACGACTTCGAAGAGCGAGCGGTGCTGGGCACTGGGCAGATCGGGCGCCGGCACAGGTTCGGTGATGTGTTTGTAACCGATGGAGAACGCGTCTTCGCCATCGAACGGCACTCGGCCGGCCAGGCATTGGTACGCCACGACGCCGAGCGAGTAGATGTCGCTCCGGCCGTCGAGCTGCTGGGCGCGGGCCTGCTCCGGGCTCATGTAGTGTGGCGTCCCGATGGCCATCCCGGTGCCGGTGAGCTTGGTGCCGGTGCCCGCTTTGGCGATGCCGAAGTCCGTCACCACGGCCCGCGCCGCCTCGTCGAACATGATGTTGTCGGGCTTGATATCCCGGTGCACGATGCCGTTCTGGTGGGCGTAGCCGAGGGCGGACGCGGTCTCGGCCAGCAGCTTCTTGATCTCGGGCGGCGGCAGGGCGCCACGCCGCTCGATCACTTCTGAGAGCGACGTACCCCGCAGGAACTTCATGACGAAGTAGATGATTCGGCCCGAGCGGCCGACCCGGTAGATCGGGATAATATTGGGATGCTCCAGCTTGGCGGACGTGCGCGCCTCTCGCTGGAAGCGCTCCACAAACTCGGCGTCGAAGGCCAGGGAGAAAGGCAACACCTTCACCGCGACTTCGCGGTCCAGCTGCCGGTCGCGGGCCTTGAACACGATCGCCATCCCGCCGCGGCCCAGCTCTTTAAGGATCTCGTACTCGTCCTTCAGCGCGCCCCGGACCAGGTCCTCCTCGCTGGACTCGGACGCCAGCCCACTCGCCGCCGCCGCGGTCGGCGTGAGGGTGGACAAGTCCATGCCGCAGGACGGGCAGAACTTGCTGCCGTCAGCGACTTCGGTACCGCAACGGGCGCAGAACATGGCGTATTAGGAGTAACTAGCCAAGCTAGGGCTCGCCGGGAGGGGGGTCAAGCAGACGGCGGGTTGGTGACGGGCGTCACAATGGCCGTCTAGGCGCCCCGGGCGCCCCGCCCCTAGAACGCCGACCCGAACGTCGCGTACCATCGCGGCGCCCGCCTCGTCCCGCCAAGCCCAAAGGTCAGGGGAAGCGCGCCTCCCACCCGCAACCGGAGCGGCACATCATACGAAACCCCGAGGTCCAGCACGACTTCGGCGCCGGCGTCCCGGAAATCTGCACGGGTCCCGCTTGCCAGTCTGGCGCGCGCTCCTTCGCCGAACACCGCTATCGAGATCCGGTCCACGCCGATCGGGAGAGTCCCAATGCCTCTGGCCACGAGGACCAACGGAATCCGGAGCTCGGCCCCACCGGCCAGCACCTGGTCGAACCCGCTCATCTCGTCGTACCCCCGGAGCTGGAATTGCCGGCGCCCGGAGCCGATGGCGTACCCCGGCAGGAGGGCGTACAGGTCCCCTGACTCGCCACCGACATCGAACACGGCCCGATTGGGGCCGGCGCTCACCCCACCCGCCACTCGCCCCGCCAGCACCCAGCGCGCGAAGCCCGGAAGGGGAAGTGCCCAGTACCCGTTCAGCGTTCCCCGCACCTCATGGGACCACCCGGCACCGCCGAGTTGCACCCGGCGGCGATACAGGGCACTGAACACCGCCCCGTTCTCCAGCGAGATAGCGAGGGGGGACGTCGACGTGTGATACGCGGTAAGTGAGATCACCCCATTACCGAAGTCAGGCCGGTCGCCTAATTGGAGATTGAGCGGGCTGTCGTTGACCAAGCCTTCCAACTCGAGCTCCCCTCCCAGCCGTACCGAGAGGGCGGATCGCCAACGTCGCCAGCGGAGCGTGAGGCCGGCGGTAGCGAAGTCCTCCACCAGCGCGAGCGCCACAGACTGGCCGGTCGGCTGCACCACGCCGATGCGCGGGCTCCACTCCAGCTCATAGCCCAGGTCCAGGCTGGCCGCCCTCCAGCGACTGTAGACCACGGCAAGCGCGCCTTCGAACCGGCCCCGGTCCGGCGCGGCCGCCAGTCTGGCCAGATAGGCCGCGCGACCGACGGCGTCGACCCCGGTGATCAGCGCCCCGCCGAACCGGCCCGCCGTTCCCGCGTCGTGCCAGGTCGGGAGCCAGAAGTGGGGCCGCAGGGACGGCCAGGCCGAATACGCGGTCCGCCTGGCGGACACCGGCGGCACCTCGACCCTGGTGGCTCGGGGCGCCATCACCGGCGCGCGGCGATCCACCACGGCCGGCGGCACGTCCGTCCGCGCGCCAACCGCGACCGCGAAACCGTCCGGCAGCATCGTGACGTACACCAACCAACCTCCGGGCGCCACGCTTCCGTCGCGCGCGCCCGCCGGCTCGTTGGTGATCTGCCGGGTCACGCGGTCCGCGGGTCGCCATTCGAACACCTGCGGCAGACCCAGTCGCTCCGAGGTGAACAGCAGGCCCGTGCCGTCGGGAGTCCACCGCGGATCGTCGTCGGTGGCATCGTCATCCGTCACTTTCGCCACTCGGAGGGGATCGCCGGCGGGCCAGGTCACGATGTCCCACCGGCGGCCGTCGTGCAGGGCGCCCGCCATCCAGGCACCGTCCGGCGAGGCGGCGAGGCGGGACCACTCCGCGCCGCCGGGCACCGACAACGCATGGCGGGTTCCGTCCTCCCCCACGGTCACGACGGTGCTGGCGTCGCTTTCCACATCCACGGCGGCCGCCACGCCGTCGCGGACAGCGAACGGCCGGGCCAATCGTCCGGTGCCGGGCAGGGACCGCCACCCACCTCGCACGTCCCAGTGGTAGAGCGAGCTCCGCACCTCGGCGGCGTTACGGTACTCCAGTTGCGCCGCTATCAGCGCCGCCGTATCTGTCCAGGCGACATCCACGCCGGCGTTGATCCGGTGTGTGGCCACGGTGCGGCCGGTTTCCCATTCCAGGACAACGAGGCGCGTGTCCGTGCGGTGGTCGGCATGCACGTACGCCAGCAGCCGGCCGTCAGGCGACAGGCGCGGTCGCGGTTCGGCCCGGAGACCGCGAACCAGGGTGCGGGTGATGCCGCCGCCGCCCGCCGTCCCGCCCGCGGCCTCCCACTGGGCGCGAACCTGCTCCCATCCCTCTCGAACCGGCGGACCGCCGGAGCGCTGTACGGCCCCGGAGACCCCGTAGGGCCACAGCTGCCCTGCCGTGCGCTCCACGAATCGCGGTACCACCGAGTCCCCGCCGGTCGCCGCAATGTGATCGAAGAAATACGAGCCCCAGGCATAGGGCAGGAATCCCCCGGGCCATTGGGGACTCGCCAGCGTGGCGTCGCCGGGCAAGGGCCAGCGGTCACGCGCCGCGGCCGCGAGGAGCTGGCTATGCAACCCGCCCCGGAGCCGTCCCGCCCCGGTCAGGCGGGACTCGTAGTAGGTGGCCAATCCCTCGCTGACCCAGGCGGGCTGGTAGGCGTTGGGAAACGATCCCGGCACCCGGCCGAACACCCGCTGCGCTAATCGCCACACGCCCCGCGACCGATCGAGGTGGAAGAGGTGCACCAGCTCGTGCGTCAGAATCACGCGGAGCCAATCGTCATAGTGGCCGAGCACGGCGCTCCCCGCCGGCGGCACCGCGTAAATCGCGATGCGGTTCGACGGCACGGCCAACGCGAATCCGTTGGTGAAATCGGTGTTGTCGTGGAGGGTGAGGTCGATCGTTCCGCGGGGCGGCGTGAGCTCGGCCGCGAGCGCGGCGTACGCCCGCTCGGCCTCCGCCGCGGCGCGCAACGCTACGGCCTCCCGCGGCGCGCGTGCGTGCACCCGGAAATGCGGTGTGTGCCAGGTGCGCCAGGGCCCGGACGGGTCGGTTTGCGCGGTGGAGGGCCGGGCGGTGATGGTGGAGAGGGCAATAACGGCAGCGAGGGCAGGCAGACTCCGCCGAGTCTTTTCTGCCTTTCCCGCCCTCCCTGCCTTCATCTCACCTCTCCGCTCCACCCCGCAAGAACTCCTCCACGCCCTCCACCACGCCCCTGGCGTACCGCCACTGCCCGTCCTCGCTGGCAAGTACCGCCTCCTGATCGGGGAGCATCATGAAGAGCCCTTCCACGAGCACGGCCGGCATCCAGGTGGGGCGCGCCAGGGCCAGGTCGCCGCGCCCAATCCCCAGGTCCCTGAACCCCAGGCGGCGAACCAGCGCGCGGTTAATGGCGCGCGCGAGTGGTGCGGCGCGCGGATGGTAGTAGTACACACTGGTGCCGTTGTTGACGAACGGATTCACCCCATCCGGCACGGCGTTGGCGTGGATCGAGACCAGCAGCTCCGCGTCCGACCGCTCGGCTGCGACGGTGCGCTCCGGCAGGCCGAGCGGTGCAGCCGTGTCCCGCAGCATGATGACCGTGGCGCCGGCTTGCTCCAGCAGCGTGCGTGCCTTGCGCGCCACGGCGAGGGTCACGTCAGGCTCCCGCACGCCGGTGGGGCCGGTCGAGCCCCCGGGAGGATGCCCCGCGTCAAGCGCTATGCGGCGGCCCGCCAGCGGGCGCCGTGGAGTGATCTCGGGCGGCCGGCGGATCACCCAATGCAAATCCGTGCCGATCCACTCGGTCCGGTATCCCCACACCGGCTGGGCAAGCTGAAGGGTCAGGACCGTCTCGTCCTCCGCCGGCTGGGAGAAGGAAATGAGCTTTACCAGGGGATCGCTGGGACCGTACTGAATCCAGTCCATGTCGCCCGCGACACCGTACAACCGAAGGCGCAGCTCCCGCTCGAATTCCTCGACCGCAAAGGGGACCCGCGCGGGAAGCGGCACCCGTAGGCTCACGTACCCTGACTCGGCTCTCAGCCGGAGTGAGCCTGCGACTCCGCGGGGCTCAAGCGCGTCGGCTACCGGATGTACGTCAACCGCATCTACCCAGGCCACGCTGGCGCGCGACAGTCTGAGCCGCACCTGGTCATTGGAGCGGCCCGACACGGTCGCCACGGTGCCAGTGGGGAAAAACCAATGGTACACGCCGTAGGGCACCGGACGGCCCGCCAGGCTGGAGTCGGTACGGCCGGTGCCGGCAGTGTCGTCGTCCACCCGCACCACGGGCAGATTGGCCGGGTCCAACGTGCCGATTCTGAGCGGCCACCGGGCACGGGCCGTGTCCGCGCCGGAAATCGCTTCGAGCCAGGCCCATGCGGAGTCCGCTGGGTCCGGCGCGGCGGTCCAGGTGAAGGGTAGGCCCGGCGTGGGGCCCAGGGCGCCACGCCACGCGGCCGTGTAGCGGTCGGTGCGGGTCTCGCCGGACGCGTCCCGTGCTACCGTGCCGAACGCGATCTCTCCCCAGGGAGCCGCCGTCAGCCTTCGGTCCCGGCGGAACCCGAGGCTGGTGCCGCGCAACGTCACCAGGCGGATCTCGGCATCCGGAGCCGCGCGCACGGACAGGCGGACTTCTTCGTCCGGCATTACCCACATTGAGCCGGTGGGCGAGAACGAGGTGGTGTCAATCCAAGCCACCCGTGCCGGGGGGACAAAGGTCCTGGCGACCGGAACGGCGAAGGTGGCGCGGAGGGTGTCGGCCGCGGCCGTGGCCACCAGATCGAACCGCGCGATCGTGTCGGCGGGAAGCGGGAGCCAGGCAATCCAGCCGCCCGTGGGGTAGACCGCGACTTCCCGCCCGTTCACCTGGAGCTGTGCGTCGCCCCGGCCGACTGACCCGAAGACGAAGGCTGAGTCGGTGCGCTCAATGCGGACACCGGAATCGGCCGGGATGTACCAGCGACTCTGGTCGGCCTCCCACACCCGCACCCCTGCACGCGGATACGCGATCCGGACATCCAGGGGGCCCTGCACCATGGGTGGAGGGCTCGGAGCCGGCCCTTCAGAAACCCTGGCGGCCCGGCCGCTGCACGCTGCCGCGAGCGCCAGAACGCCAGTGCGAAACCGCGCGGCCCGTGCTTGCGACATGGCGGCGGAACCTACACAATTTCAAGAAGCTACGTCAATTTGTCGTTTGGTTGACCGCCCCTCGGGCGGGCGTATAGATTGGGCGGCCACTCCGTTGCCAATCATGAGTTTTCTCCAATGCGCCATCTGGGCGCGCGCGATGGAAACCGCCGCGAGATCCACCCATCCTGGCGCCCAGTACGTGTATCCCGACTGCCGACCGGCGGAGGACGCGTGACGGGAATCCCGAGCGTGCAGGCGGCCACGGCGCGGTGTCCCACGTGCAGCGGCGCCGCGGTGCCGGGATTGCCGTTCTGCCCGCAATGCGGGAGTCGCCTGAATCCAGCGACCACGGGCAACGCCTGTCCCACCTGCGCCACACCCCTCGCCCCCGGGGCCAAGTTCTGCGCCGCGTGCGGGCGGTCGCTGACGGGGACCGTCGCCTCGCGGGTCTCCAGCCCGTCCACCCGAGGAACCGTCTCGCTGCTGGATGAATCGGCCCAAGTAGTGAAGCAGTTTCTCCTTACCCGGGACGAAACCACCATCGGCCGGCAGGACGCGGACATCGCCTTCAACGACGACACGTTTCTGTCGCCCCTGCACGCACAAGTGACGGTGCGTGAGAACGAGGTAACGGTGCGGGACCTGGGAAGCCGGAATGGGACCTGGGTGTTCACCTCGGAGCCGCATCGCCTGCTGGACGGGGACCTCATGCTGGTGGGTTCCCAGATCATCCGGTTTCGCCGCCTGGGGTACCCCGGGCCGCACCCGCCTGAGCGGGACGCCACGCGCCGCATGGGCAGCCTGATCCCCAGCGCGGACATCGCCTGTCTGACGCAGCTCCGAGCGGACGGCAGCGCGCGCGACACCGTGCATCTCTCGCCAGGACGCCACGTCACCATCGGGCGGGATCGCGGCGACTGGTTGTTCCCCTATGATCCGTCCATGAGCGGCACGCACGCGCAGGTGCGCTCGGAGGACGCGGACTTTGTGCTGGTGGACGCGGGCAGCCGGAACGGCGTGGCCGTGGCGGCGCGCGGCGACGTCCCGCTGGTGAACGGCACCCGGGTGCTGGTGGGCGACAAGATGCTGCGCGTGGAGCTCCCGTGAAGATCTGCACGACGTGCGGTAAGGAGTGGCCGGACGACACCAAGTTCTGTCCCAACGACGGCTCCACCCTGCGCTCGGCGAAGGGCGCGGCGGACTTGATCGGCAGTGTCATCGCCGACCGCTACCACATCCTGAAGAAGTTGGGTGAGGGAGGCATGGGCGCGGTCTATCTCGGCGAGCACGTCAAGATGGGCCGGAAGAGCGCCATCAAGGTCATGACCCAGTCCATGGCCAACGACCCGGACGCCATCGCGCGGTTCAACCGCGAGGCCGCCAACGCCGCCCGCATCAACCACTCCAACGTCTGCGCCATTTACGACTTCGGTGAAACCAAGGACGGGGTGATCTACCTCGCCATGGAGTTCATCGAGGGTGAGGCCCTCACCGACCTCGTCGAGCGCGAAGGCGCCATCGCGCCGGCGCGGGCGGCCACCATCATCGAGCAGGCCGGGAACGCCCTCCAGGCGGCGCACGACCTGGGCATCGTCCATCGAGACCTGAAGCCGGACAATATCATGCTCACCCGGGGCCGCGATGGGGCCGACGTGGTCAAGGTGGTGGACTTCGGGATCGCCAAGGCGATGAGCGGGGAAGAGGGCCAGAAGGTCACTAAGACCGGCCTGGTGGTCGGCACGCCCGAGTACATGAGTCCCGAGCAACTCTCCGGCGACAAGCTGGATGGCCGGAGTGACATCTACTCGCTGGCACTGGTGTTTTATCGGATGCTCACCGGCACGCTCCCCTTTCAGGCGGACAGCGCGCAGGAGACCATGATCAAGCGGCTGACGGACGATCCCCTGCCGCTGAACCAGGCCGCCCCGGACCGGAGCTTCCCGAACAGCTTGCAGGACGTGATGAACCGGGCGCTGGCCCGGATGCCCAGCGAGCGCTACAAGAGCGCAGCCGAGTTCGCTCGCGATGCGACCAAGGCGGTGGGCGGCATGGCCGGCGGTGGTCAGGGACCGGTGGACTCCGAGGGCGCGACGCAGCTCATCTCGGCGGTGCCAGCGGGCGTGGCCAAGACGCGGGTGGGAGGCGGGGCCGGCGGCGGCCGGACCGTCACGCCCGACACGCCGGCGCCCCGACGGAGCGTGTCCGCGCCCGCCCCCAAAAAGAAGCCCGTCGTGGCCATCGCGGCGTCCGTCGGCGTGCTGGCCGTCGGGGGCGTGGCCGCTGCGGTGATGCTGCTGGGAGGCGGCCCCGACGCGGCGAACGGAGGTGCGACTGGGGGACAGCCGCCGGTCGTTGCGGCGGACACTGGAAGGAGCGTCCCGGCAAACAATCCACCAAGCCCGACCGGTCGAACGGGGGGGCAACCGCCGGGGGGTACGCAGCCCGCTCGAACGGATACCAGCCGGCCCGTCGCAGACCGACCGCCTGATCGAGTGGGAACGAACCCGCCGGACCCCGGGGGCGTGGGAGCCCCAACGATCCGCGTTGCCGCAGCGAACGCGGACGGATGGCTATTCGGCGCGTTCGAGCGCTTGGACCAGGAGGACCTGACGCCCTCCGCGGCCGCCAGCGTGCGCGACACGGCCCTCGCCTTTTTCGGGCTTCGCGACGTTACCACCAAAGACAAGGCCTTCGCCGCATATGTGGTCGCGAACGCGTTCGCAGAGATCAACGACACCCAGAGCGCCCGCCGGTGGGCCCAGGAAGCGCTGACGCTGGAGCCGGGAAGCCGAATCTACCAGAACCTCGTCACCAGCCTGTCCGGGAGACAGCCGTGAGCGCGTCGGGATCCAACACCGGCCCAATCCGGATCACGGTCTTCGGCAAGACCGATGTCGGCCGGAACCGCGAGCACAACGAGGACTCGTTCCTGGTGGCCGACCTCACCGCCCAGCGCGCCTCGCTGCAACCCGAGGTGCGCGACCATGACGTGGGCGCCAAAGGATCGCTGCTGGTGGTGGCGGACGGGATGGGCGGCGCGGCGGCCGGCGAGGTGGCGAGCGCCCTGTCCACCAAGGTGATTTACGAACACATGACCGAGCGCTGGGGGGCGGACCATCAAGGTACGCCGCAGCAGTTCGCCTTCCGCCTGAAGGAGGCCGTGGAGACGGCCAACGCCCGGATCCACGGCTACGCCAAGGAGCACCCGGAGTCCAAGGGTATGGGGACCACCACCACCGCGGTCGGCATCCTGGAGGACCACCTGTACCTCACGCAGGTGGGTGATTCCCGCGCGTATCTGGTCCGCGCCCAGAAGGCCGTCCAGCTCACCAAGGACCAGTCGCTCATGCAGCGCCTGGTGGATGCGGGCGAGCTGACGGAGGAAGAGGCTGAGAAGAGCGAGCGCCGCAACATCATTCTCCAGGCCCTGGGGCCCGATGCCCGCGTCCGGGTGGACTTGACCCACCAGGAGGTCCGGCGCGGCGACATCATTGTGATTTGCTCCGATGGACTCTCGGGCCAGGTCAAGCGGGACGAGATCGGCGAGGCGGTGCTGCGGCACAGCGATCCCGCGGAGGCCTGCGCCACGTTGATCGATTTGGCCAACGGGCGTGGGGGCCCGGACAACATCACGGTGGTGGTGGCGCACCTGGGCGGCGAGGGCCTCAAGCCCGTGCAGGGCGACGAGACGGTGGGCCACGAGGTGTATCCCCTGCTCGACACCGAGTCCACTACCGAGCCGGTCCCGGTGTACCGCGGCAGCGACCCACCGAAGCCTAAGGGCGCCGGCTCGTGAAGCCGCAGCTCAAGATCCTCTCCGGGCTCGGCAAAGGCAGCACCTTCGTCTACTCCAGGTCCGAGATTCTGATCGGGCGGCATCCCGGGTCCCACCTGCGGTTCGACCCGGAACACGAGCTGGACGTCTCGGCACGCCACGCCGTGGTCTTCCGGAAGGGGGACCGCTGGTACGTGCGGGACGGCGGCAGCCGCAACGGTACGCTGGTGAATGGGCACGCTATCACGGCGGAAACCAAGCTGGATGACACCGACCAGATCCGGTTCGGGCAACACGGTCCGGTCATCGAGTTTCGCCTGGTGCCCGACGGCACGCCGGACACGGTGATCGCCCCGGCCACGGCGGAGCGGCCCGTCAGGGAATCGGTCGCGAGCGCACCCGCCCCTGCCCCCGCCGCCGCACCCACCATGCCGCGGGGTCCCGACCGCCGCCCCCGCCCCCAGGCTCCCGGGCCGGTGGCGGCCCGGGCCGGTGGCAGCACGACCCAACGCATCCGCGTCGAGGTCGGGCGGCAGACCCGGACCCTTCGCGCCGTGGTCGGCGGATTGCTCGGCGCGTTGGTCGTGGTGTCCGGGTTCTTCGTCTACGAGAGCTACACGCAGCGGCGCGAGCGGGAGCGCGAGGCCGCCGCGATGCAGGCCCAGGTGGACAGCATCGTCCAGGTGGCCGAGGCGGCCATTCAGTCCCTCAAGGGTCAGGTGGAGGGACTCGCCACCGCGCTCCGTCAGTCCCAGACCGATGTCGAAGGCCTGCGGCGAGAGCTGGCCACGGCCCAAGCCGCGGGGAACACCACCCAGGTCGCGGATCTCCGGCGCCGGCTCGACTCGGCCACCCAGACCCTGGGATACCAGCAGGCGGCGGCCCAGGTGGATTACGCGGCGCTCTGGGATGCCCATCAGGACGCTGTCGCCCTGATTTATGTCGAGTTCGGTCCCGGCCAGGTGTTTACCGGCACGGCGTTCGCGGTGTCCCGGACCGGCGTGATGATCACCAATCGCCACGTGGTCGCGGGCGCGGACGGCAATCGCCGCGCCACGCGCATCGCCGTCCGGTTCGCCGACTCCGACCAGGTGTTTCCCGGCCGCCTCCTCACCGTCTCGCGCGATTTCGATCTGGCGGTCCTGAAGGTGGACATCACCGGGGGCACGCCCACCATCGGGAACCTCGACCCGTCGGTGACGGCCCGGCCGGGCGACCCCGTGGCCATCATCGGCTTTCCGCTCGGAGCGGAGCTGCCCATGAGCCAGCGTGGCGGCCGGGTGGTGCCCAAGACGTCGTTCACCGCGGGCACGGTGAGCAAAGTGTTGGAGGACAGGATTCAGCTGGACGGCTACGGTGCCGAGGGCTCCAGCGGTAGTCCGATCCTCGATCGGAACGGGCGCCTGGTGGGCGTGCTGTTCGGCGGTCAGGCAGGCACGGGCGGGCGCATTGTGTTCGCCGTGCCCGCCAGCGCCGCCGCTCGGCTCGCTGCGCCGTATCTCAACTGAGCCGCCCCATCACCCACCGCGCCGCCGCCCGCTGCATCAACGGTTGGCCATGGAAGGCGCAGATGATCGGCATTTCTCCCGCGATTTGGGTCACCAAACGCGGATGGCCAAAGAGGATCACCAGCGACGCGCCGGGTAGGAGCCGCGCCAACGCGTCGAGGGAATGGGCACCCAGCCACGCCCTGCCCTTCCACGACCTGGGCTCGGCGTAGATCAGTATCACCCGCGACCCTCCGGCACCGATGGCGATGCCGCCATCTCGAAGCGCGCGGGCCAAGAGGTCCCGCCGACCCACAGTGTAGGGCCCGCCCACGTCGTCATCCACGATGGCAACCGCGAGCGGCTGGCGCAGCGCGAGTTGCTCCCCACGCAGCGTGTGGACCGCCAGATCGGCCACCGCGTCGGCGAAGGCCGCATGGTCATTCCCCGCCAACGGCGCAGCGGGCCGCGGCGCAGCCCGCAGCGACTCTGCCAGACCGGTGACGCGAGCCACGGCATCGTCCGCCCGTGCACGGGGAAGCCGTGTCCCCAGGGCGGCGTCCAGCGCTCGCACCACGCTCGGCGTATCGCGAGGATACAGTAGCGCGTCCACGCCGGCCGCCACCGCCTCGACCACCGCCCCACTCTCGCCGCGTCCACGCACGGCCCCCTCCATGATGAGGGCATCACTTACCACCACGCCGTCGAACCGGAGCTCCCGCCGCAGGTAACTCAGGATGCCAGCCGAGAGCGACGCGGGCGCGCCGCTGGGATCCCAGGCGGAATATGCCACGTGAGCGCTCATCACCGAGCGCGTGCCCGCCGCGACCGCCGCCGCAAACGGGTGGAGATCGGCGCCCAGCACCTCAAGCGGCTGCCGCACGTCCGGAAGCGTGTCGTGACTGTCCGCGGTGGTTCGGCCGTGCCCCGGATAGTGTTTGGCCGACGTCGCCACACCCGCGCCTTCCGCCGCGCGGATCCACGCTGCCACGTGTTCCCCCACGGCGGCCGGCTCGTCCCCAAAGCTCCGCGTCTGGACGATCGGGTTCTCCGGCTCGACATCCAGGTCGGCCACCGGCGCGTACACCCAGTTCACGCCGACCGACAATGCCTCGGCGGCGGTGACGGCGCCGCAGCGGGCGGTGAGATCGGGCCGGCCGATGAATCCCAGCGCGGCGGGCGGCGGTAAGTGTGTCAGGTCGGGGAATTGCTGCGACGCCCCGCGCTCCAGGTCGGATGCGATGAGTAACGGGTGGGGCGCCGCCACGGTGAGATCTTGGGTCAGGGCGCGGACCGCGGCCGATGGCCCACCGAACAGAGTGTACCCGCCCACGCCCAGACGCAGGGTCTCTTCGATGCGCCGCCGCTCATGATCGAATCCCGTCCGGGCACGCCAGCGGAGCGCCGGAAACACCAGCCGGGCCAGCGCGCTCACGCCGGCGTCACCCGCCCCAGAATGCGGGGACCTCGCGCGCCCGTGGCCGTGGGGACGTTGCCCGGCTCGCCGCGCAGCGCTCGCCAGCCCAGGAGCGCGAACGCCACCGCCTCTTTCGCGTCGCCGTCGAAGAACTCCTCTTCGAATCGGCGCAGCGGCGTTCCCGGAAGCAGGGCGCCAAGCTGCGATAGGAGCGTCGGATTCCGCGCGCCCCCGCCGGACGCCAGCACGTCGCATCCCGGTTCCCCCCCCTGGGGAAGCCACTGGTGGATCTGCAGGGCGATGGATCGGGCGGTGAGGCGGACAGCCGTCGCGATGATGTCCTCCGGGGACGCTGCCGGCCGTCGCTCCGTCGCCCGCGCCCGCAGGGCCTCCGCGTACGCCTTCCCGAAGGCTTCGCGACCGGTGCTCTTAGGTGGCGGCGCGGCAAAGAAGGGATGCTCCAGCATCTCCGTCACCAGCTCGTCATCCGGGCGTCCGCTCGCGGCCAGGTGGCCGTCCTCGTCGTACCCGGTCCCGCGGACCAGCGCCTGCACCACCGCGTCAATCACGGCCACGCCCGGTCCGGTGTCGAAGGCCGGGACGTCGTCGGTGGACCCCCGGCGGCGGACGAACGTCACGTTCGCCATGCCCCCGATGTTCAGCAGGATGCGCGGATGATCCGGGTGACCGAAGAGCAGCGCGTCCGCCAGCGGTACCAGGGGCGCCCCCTGGCCGCCGGCTGCCACGTCGCGGCTCCGAAAGTCGCTCACCACCGGCACACCGAACCGTTCGGCGAGCACGGCGGGATCGCCTAATTGCAGGCTGGCGCGGGCGGGCTCATGCCACACGGTGTGCCCGTGCGACGCGATCGCCGCTAAGTGTGCCGGCTCAACCCCCGCGGCGCGGAGCAGCCGCCCGGTGGTGTCCGCAAACCGCTGGCCCAACCAGACGTGGAGCAAGGCCAGCTCCCGGGGTCCTCCCCGCTCCATCGCGTCCAGCAGGCGGCGGCGTTCGTCCGGGGAGTACGCCTCGCTCCGAAACGCGACCAGATCCAACTGATGCGGCGGCTCCAGCCGCACCAGCGCGGCGTCTACCCCGTCGAGCGAGGTCCCCGACATGAGGCCGACGATGAGCGACGTCACGAGACTGGTGGAGGATCTCCCACCACGCGGCGCACCAACCCGCCGGCGTCCCCCAGCAGCGATGTCGCCGTTTGCTGGTCCACCCGCTTGGTCGTCATCACAATGGCAAGCTTGACGCTCCCGCCGGCGGCTTCGATGGCGCGATGCGCCACGGCGCGGTCGACGCCGCACGCTTCCATCACGATCCGCTCGCCGCGGTCACGCAGCTTCTCACTCCAGGCCATGAGGTCCACCATGAGGTTTCCGTAGCACTTCCCCAGCCGGATCATGGCTCCCGTGGTGATGGTGTTGAGCACCAGCTTGGTGGCCGTCCCGGCCTTGAGGCGCGTGCTTCCGGTGAGCGCCTCCGGCCCGGTGCGCACTGTGATGGCCACGTCGCACCGCTCGGCCAGCGCAGGCGGTGGATCAGAGCAGGTCAGCAACACCGTCTTGGCCCCCCGCTCGCGGGCACGCTCCAGCGCGGCTCCCACGAACGGCGTGGTCCCGCTGGCCGCTATGCCGAGCACCACGTCGCGGGCCGACAGGGCGGCCTCATCCACCGCGCGCCGGGCGGCGGCGTGATCGTCTTCGGCGCCTTCCTGGCTACGGAACATGGCCTCCCGGCCGCCCGCCATCAGGCCACGGACCATTTCCGGCGGGGTGCCGAACGTGGGAGGACACTCCGCCGCATCCAGTACACCCAGCCGCCCGCTGGTCCCCGCCCCCACATATACCAGCCCGCCTCCCGATTGAAATGCGGCCACCACCAGGTCCACCGCGCGCGCGACCGCCTCCCGCTCGGCGTACACCGCCGCGGCCACCGTGCCATCCTCCCCGTTCAGGAGATCCACGATCTCCAACGTGGTGGCGACGTCAATACCGGTGGTGCGGGGATTGCGTTGTTCGGTGAGGCGGGAATCGTGGAAGTCGGAGGTGGACATTAGGGTCCCTGGAGGGACGGAGGGAAGCCGACCAGACGGACCCGGGGGACGGACCTGGGAGTCCAGTGTGGTGCCACTGACTCCCATGTCCGTCCCCCGGTACGTCTTGTCCGTCTCCGTCCGTCTGTTATGACGCTATCTCTTCCATGGTAAATGGCGACGTCAGCACGATCCGCACCAGCCCGCCGGCCGGCAGGATGATGTCCACGTCGCGGGTCGCCGCCGCGATGCCGACGCCGGCCGCAGCACCGGCCGCCGCGCCGATTGCCGTTCCCTTCTTGTCACCGCCGATCAACCGGCCCGCAATGCCACCAATCACGGCACCGGCCCCGACCTTGGCGGCGTCGCCCGCCGTGACACCCCGGCCCTTCATGTACGCGCCCAGGCTGTCCGAGCGGGCCTGCACCGCGTAGGTCCGGCCACCGAATTGCACCCGGGAATAGGTGAAGACCATGCGGCCCTGGCCGCCGGGCGTCTCCGCCGGCGCGATGTCGGAGATGGTGCCCAGGAACACCGCGCCCGCCGGGATCACTTCCCGGCCGCGGGCGTCCCGGATGGCCGACGCGGTGGTGGCCATCACGGCCTCACCAACCTTGTTGTGGCGTGAGGTGAGCGTGTCGGTGGCCCATAGCTCGACCGTGGTGCCCTCCTCCAGGGAGAGCGCCGCAGGCCGGGCGGGCGGCGGCTGGACGGGCTGTCGCACCGGTTCCTGCCGGGGCGGCGGCTGGCGTGGCGGTTGCGTCGCGGGGGGCTGCGCCGCCGGCGTGGTCGCGGGACGATCGCTCAGCGCGGCGACCGACTCCGCCGGTGCCAGGCTCAGATCTCGGGCGGTCTCATCCTGGGCGGCCTGATCGCCGCCCCCGCACGACCACAGGGCCATTGCCAGGCCGATTGCGCCCAGCGCGTTTGCGCGACGATTCATCGCTACCTCCAGAAAAGGCGTACGGTGATAATCCGATGGAAGTTCGTGGGTGCCACGGGCCCGCGCAAGGCGATGACCGCTCGCGAACGAGCTCATCCGCCGCAGATCAGGTTTTCACCTGCCGCGGTTCATTTCTGCAGAAGCCGGATCGGCCTTGGATCCCGCGCGCCTATCGCGGGCGGTTCGCCGGCGCGGCGCAGCAGGTGGGGATCGACGTTCCATCGCTCCCCTGTGTCGGTGATAACGGTAACCGTCTTCTTGTTGTATCGAGTCAACATCCCGACGACGGGAGGGCGACCGCCGGGTTGAAACGCCACACGATCGCCGATCCCGAACTCGAGCATCTCGGCATGCGCGCGCGCGTGTCTGAGGAATCGTAGGCGCTCGACAATACGATTGTTCAGATCCACCAGCTCCGCTTGGGTCAGCTTGTCTATATCAATAGACATGAGACATTGAGCGGGAGCCAAAGAAGGAGGACTTCAAGTCTCTACGGGTCATCCGAGACGATCGTGGGCTGACATTCAAAACCTAACCGACGCAGGAGATTCGGCCAACCCGCGACTGCGACGCGGGCGGCAGGTCTCATTGGCTGAAGCAAGTAAGGCGTCAGCTACAACCCCTCTTCAGCGAGCACCGGTTAGCGATCTCGCTTCGTCTGGATGATGATGACGCCGTCGGCTGCCGACGCAGGGTACTGCAACGCCGCCGCCGCGCCCTTCAGCACCTCGACCGAGGCAATGCGGCTTGGTGGAAGAGCCAGCGCGGACCTGCACGTCGCCGGCTCGCCGTCGACAAGGTACGTGATCGCGGCGGCCCGTTTCCGTCTGCACGCCAGCGGTTCGGGCTCCGCCCCCATTGCGCTCAACGGCAACCCGGCGATGAAAGCACGAATCTCCCGCAGGACATCTGCTTCGTTCGATCGGAAGACATAATGATTCGCGTGCGGCAGCCTGACGACACGCGCCGACGGGATGCCGCGCTCGAAGGCATTCAGCTGCGGCGACAGTCCCGCGATGCTCAGCGAGTCGAATCGAGCGCGCGCCACGGAATCGCCTGCGATCGCGGCGGGTACCTGGCGCGGTACCGCAACAATGGCCAGTACCGGTGCTCGGATGGCCGTGTATTTCTGCTGCCCCAGGGCCAGCGCCCGATTGAGGGGATTGGAGTCCGGCGCCGGCAGTATCGCGGCCTGGTTCGGATACGCGTCGTAGTCTCGCTGCCACACGCGCAGGTCCCTCTCCAGGAGC
>DASWGV010000090.1:0-3816 GCA_036393515.1 Gemmatimonadales bacterium
CCTGAGCGAGTACGGCTACGATGCCGGGGCGATCGGCACCTGAAACTGACCGCCCCTATCCGGACACGTCCGTCCGGGCGTGTCCAACGAGCCCCTAGGCGGTGCTGAGACGAGCCTGGTACCACTCCCGCCGCCTGACCACCTTCCCGACCGTCGTGTGATACCAGCGGGCGCCGTGCTTCGACGGCACGCCTTCCTGGTTGAGCTTCGCAGCAATCGCGTGGCTGCTCTTGCCCGCCCGCGAGAGATCGAGGATCCGCCGGACGATTAGCCAGTTCCTCCGGTCGGCCAACTACAATTACATAGCCAACAGATCGCCGAGCTAGCGCCGGAGCCAGAGTCCGATGATGGGGACGAGCAGGGCGGCCCAGGCGCCGAACAACCACCGCGTTTGGTCAGGCAGGCGGCGCTCCAGCGTGGCCTCGAGGCGATCGATCCGGGATCCAAGCCCGGTTTTCAAGTCGGCGCGCAGCTCTGCCAAGCGTTGCTCCAGCTTGGCGTCGAAGCGCGCGAAATTGAGCTCGTTCAGCTCGCGGAGATCGGCGCGGTACGTGGCATCCACCTGGTTGAACCAGTTCACCGACACAATACAACCTACGCTCGGCGGTACCCGTACCGAAAGGTTGCGACTACGTCTCCGTCCGCCCTCAGGGCACCGGCCGCTCCGCCACCTCTGCCAACGCCGCCGCCAGCAAGATGATCTGTTTGGTCCCGATCCTGGCCGACGGCCCGTCTGCCCACTCGCTCAACGTGTGCTGATCCCCACCCCGCGACCGGCCCACCGCCACGGTAGGGATGCCGCGCACCACGCCAACGTTGGCATCGGTTGATCCGGTGGGGGCGGCTTCCCGGCCCGCCGGCAGCTCCACGCCGAGATACCGCAGCACGTCCACCGAGGTTTGCACGATGGGGTGACGGCGTCGGTCCGCTAGTGCCTCCGGACGCCCACCCGCCTCGTTCTTCTGAATGAACTCCCGCGCGAAGGTCACCTTCTCCGCGGCAGCCGCGCGGCCACAGGTGTGCACGATGGCCGTGTCCAGTGTCGCCAGCAGGGCAGGGTCCACCGTGCGGAGATCCACCGTGAAGGAGACTTCCTGCGGAATGGCGTTGACCACGTGACCACCGTCCAGGATACCCACGTTGTACACCGCGCTCACCGGTGCCCCGGCCGGCGGTAGCGGAATCCGGTAAATGTCGAGGATACATTGCGCCGCCGCGCGCGCCGGATGCGGTTTGCCGCGCGACGTGTTGGTATGCGACCCCTCGCCGCTGAATACCATGCGGGACCAGTAGATCCCCAAGGCACCGTAGTTGACCGATCCCAGGCCACCGTCCAGCGCCACCAGCAGGTCAGCCGGATTGCGGTCCAGCCAGTAGGCCATGCCGCGCAATCCCAGCTCTTCCTGCACGGTGAAGACGATGACGATGTCGCCCTTGGTCTTGAGACCGCTGGCCAGCATGGCCCGAAGGGCTTGGAGGGCGTTGGCCACGGAGGCGCTGTTGTCGAACACGCCCGGCGCGTGCAGGGCGTCCCCGCGCCGGGTGACGGTGACGTCCGTCTCCATCGGGTGCACCGTGTCCAGGTGCGCCGCGAACACCAGGGTGGGCCCGCCTCCCGTGCCGCGCAGCCGGGTGGTGACGTTCCCGATGGAATCGGTCACCACCGGGAGGCCCATGCCCTCGAGCTGCGCCTTCACGTACGCGGCGCGGCGCTCCTCGTGCTCGGATTTGGCCGGCATCTCGGTGATCCGAATCCATTCGGCCAGCTGGGCTTCGAAGTGATCGTCAATGTGGCGCATGGCATCCCGTACCGCGGGGACCTCTGCCAGCGCCCGGGTGAACCTGGTGGGGTAGGGTTGCTGCTGCGCGGCCGCGGGCGGGGCCGCGAGAAGCGCGACGGCGATAACGGTCGGGAGGCGCATGCGGGCCGGTGGGTGGAGGTGCGTGGCAAGCTATCGCCACGAACGAACACTGGGGAGTTCCCAGAGCCCTCCCCTCTCGCGGTCAGGGGCTCAGGGACGCTCCCAGGAACGCGTGGAGCTTTTCTCGGTAGCGGGCGCCTCCCATATCGTACGTGTCGTTATGCCCAGCCCCTTCGATCAGCACCAGCTCCTGAGCCCGGCCCGCCTCCGCCACCGCGCGGCCCATGCGGGGGAGCGCGATACGATCCTCCGTGCCGTGAAACACCAGGAGCGGCACCCGAAGCCGGGAAGCCCGCTCCACATTGTCCAGCGATAGCCGGATGATGAACCTGGGGAGCAGCCGGTAGTGCTGGCGCGCCATCTCCCTCGCGTTGGAGAACGGCGAGTCGAGCACCACGGCCCGCACCGGGTGGGTGTCGGCCAGGTGGAGCGCCACCACGGCGCCGAGGGACCGTCCGTAGACGGCGATACGGCTGGGATCAACCTCCGCCCGCGCCGACAGGAACGCCCAGGCGGCGTCCCCGTCGCGGTACAGTCCCGCCTCAGTCGGGGCGCCCTCGCTCTCCCCGTATCCCCGGTAGTCCAGGATCAGGAGCGCGGTACCCGGCGGCCGCAGGTCCCGCACCAACGGCCCCAGGGCCGTGACGGTTTCCATGTTGCCGTAGAACCAGAGGAGCGCCGGGCTCCGCCCTGACGCCGAGGGAGGCACGGGCGGGAGATACCATCCGTGGAGCTTGACGCCGTCCACGGTGATGATCGTCACCCGTCGTCCGTCGGGGAGGCCCGCCGTCGCGGGATCGGCCAACCGACCGCGCGGTCCGGGAAACGCCAGCTTCTCCTGATAGCGCCAGGCGAGCGCCGCGAGCACGACGTATGCGATGCCCAGGCCGACCGCCACGCGGAGCGCCGATTCCAGCACGGGCGATCTCACCCCCCGCACGCGCGGGCCGCCGCCCGGATCCAGACCCGCACCTCGGCCTCGGTGGGCCGGCGGCTCGGGGCCGGGCTCAACGCGTGAAGATGACCCCAGAGACCGCCGGCGTCGCTGGCCGCCAGGCCGCACAGCGTGCGCACATTGACCCGAGCCAGCGCGTACGCGTGGCCCGTGCCAATGCCGCGGAGCGTGACCACGCGGGCGAATTCCACCAGCCGCGCCGCGGAATCCGCCGATATGCCCGCCGCGGATGCCAGCGTGGACGGAGTGTGCTGAGCCAGTTCCCACACGGACCGTACGCCCCCGAGCGCCGCCGGCCGGATTCCCAGGGCCGGCACGGTCGAGCTGATGGTGAACCGCTCCATTCCCAATAGTGTCACGATCGAAAAGGAAACCGCGAGCAAGGCGGCCACCGGCAACCTCACCCGCCGGCCGCCGGCCTGATGGTCCGGGATCCGATCTCCTGCGTCCACCGCGACTCCAAGGACCACCAGCATCTGGTACATTGCCCACGCTTCCAGCGCGAAAAACGGGAACCCCACGAACCCAAGCGGGGGCATTTCGAACCACTTCAGGTTCTCCAGCAGCGGTACCGTGTAGATCCATTTCCCCCGGGCCCAGTGGTTGTAGGTCTCCCACAAACCGCCCACCACCAGGCCGCCGATCAGCAACCGTCCGATCCGCCGCCAGTCGCCGCGTTCGATGTCCGCGATGAGGGAAAGGTCCGGCCGCTGGCGGTAAACAATGGGATCGGCGACCAGGAACAAGGCCCCCCAGACCAAAGGGAAAAACCAGCCCGGCAGCCAGAGCGCCAACCCCAGCAGGCCCAGACCGATCCAAGCGAAGTGATCCACCTGCCGGAGCCCGTGCCGCATGGGACGGCTCACCCACCCCGATCCGAGGCCCAGCCGCGCCAGGGCCCGCGCGGCCAGGAAGACCGCCGGCACCACGGTGGCGAAC
>DASWGV010000091.1:0-11897 GCA_036393515.1 Gemmatimonadales bacterium
AGCCATCCCTTGTTCCATGCGTTGTATGACGTACGTGCGATCCCCCAGATCCCCTCCATTCAGTTCTGGCGGCGGACGGGCGGCATGATCACGTCCGAGCGGGGGAACGACTCGGCCACGCCGCATTTCCGCGCTATCGCCCATGGGTCTGGCCGGCTGATGGTGCTGATGACCCACAACACGGACATCGCGGATGGCTGGGAGCGGGAGGGGGAGGAGTACGAGTACTTCCACCGGTTTTCGCCGGACGCGTATGCCATCGCGATCAACATCCTCCTGTACACCATGTCACACTGAAGACGGGCGACGATAGGCGATCGCCCGTCATCCCCCTCTTTCAGCCACCGCCCTCCCGACAACAATCGTAATGTTGTCGGTCCCACCGTCGTCGAGTGCCACTTGCAGGAGATCCTCGCACACCTGTTTGGCGGACGTCATTTCCGCCAGCGCGTCACGGATGCGTTCGTCCGATACGTGCTTGGTCAAGCCATCGCTGCACAGCAGGTGCACGTTGCGCCAATCTGACTGAAGACGCGTGACCACGGGCGCCGTCTGCTGGCCGCCGATGGCGCTGGACAGCACGTTCGCGAAGCGCGACCGCATGGCATCGGTGCGGGTGAACACCCCCTGGTCGAAGAGGTCCTGGGCCATGGTCTGATCGCGCGTGATCTGGGTGAGGGTGCCGTCCCGGAACAGATAGTGGCGCGAGTCGCCTACCTGGAGGACGTAGGCCCACGGCCACACGCCCATGAGCACGGTGAGGGTGGTGGCCATGCCCTTCAAATCCGGCTCCGCTTCCCCGCGCTTCACAATGTCCCCGTGGCTTTGCAGCGCCGCCTCCTGCAGCGCCTCCATGAAGCTTTCCTGGCTCGCGTCGGCGCCGTAGTAGCACCGCATGGTAGACGCCACGTATTGAGCGATTTGCGCTACCGCGATTCGGCTCGCCTCTTCCCCCTTGGTGCCACCGCCTACGCCGTCGGCCACCATGGCGAGAAAGGCCAGCCGTTCCCCCGCCAGCGGCAGATCCTCCAGGCTCGGAAGGCTGGTGCCGTGGATCTTCATCTCCCGATGGAGGGAGCACAGCAGATAGTGATCCTGGTTGACCTTGCGGACTTTGCCGGGGTGCGTCAGCCCGTACACGTCAATCTCGTGATCCAGCGGCTTACGGGCGGCGGCCGTATGGATATCCGTGGTCATCTCGTGCCTCCTACCCGGGGGACGAAGGGCCTTGAAGGGGCTGGAGCTAAGATGTGCTCTGAACGGCGGGGGCGCGAGCCGGCGGTCCGCAGCCGCCCCTTGCCCGAACGCTCGGCGCCCTCTAGGTTAATTAGTTAGTATTGCTAACTACTGTGCGGGCCAGCGGACCGGGAGGTCACGTGCGGCGGACGTTCCATGGGCAGCAAAGGGTCACCCGCTGGATGCCGCTGGTTCTCCTCACCCGCGTCCTGGCCGGCCCATCGCTGCCCGCCCAACAGGCGTCCGCGTGCCCGGGCGGCCGCACGGCGGCGGGATTGTACTACGAATGCGCGGGGGCAGGCGAGGACGTGATGATCCTGATCCACGCCTTCAGCGTGGATCGGCGCATGTGGGAGGCGCAAGTCGATTGGCTCAAGCGCGAGGCGCGGGTAATCGCCTACGACCTGCGCGGCCACGGCAACTCGGTTGCCCCCGAAGGTCCCTACACCGCCCATGACGACCTGTTAGGCCTCATGGACGAGCTCCACGTGCCCACCGCGACTCTCATCGGCCTCTCGAACGGGGCACGCGTGGCGCTGGACTTCGCTCTGACTCATCCGTCTCGCGTGCGAGCCATGGTGCTGGCCGGCCCAGGCGTAAGCGGCTACACCAGCACCGCGCCGATGGCCTGGATGGATCCGGTCGTCAGCGCCATACGGTCCGGGGATCTCGTAACGGCCGCCGACCGTTGGGCCCAGACACCCCTCATGCACATCCCCGGCGATGCCGCAGCCGCATCCCGCGTGCGCGAGCTGACGCAGCAAAACCGGGCGATGTGGGGCTACCGCACCAACCCGGAAGTACCGCTGGACCCGCCGGCGATCGGTCGCCTGGGCGAGATCGGGGTCCCGGTCCTCGTGGTGTCGGGCGAAAGCGACCTGCCGGATCTCCGGCGCCTGGCAAACACGGTCGCGACGGAGATTCCCGGCGCAACGCTCGTGCTAATCCCCGGCGCGGGACACATGGTGAACCTCGCTGCCCCCGGGCCGTTCAACCAGGCACTCAGGAGCTTCTTGACTCAGCCGCGTGGCGGCCGGTAGGCCCGGCCTCACGCCGGGCGAGTCCACCCGCGCGCCACACCAATGCCCATCAGCGCGGCCGCGCCCGCCAACCCACAGCTCACCACCGGCGTGATGGGCGTATGGAGGTTGGCCACGGCGATCGGCGCGGCAATCGCGAAGCCGACCACTCCCCCCACGAACGCGCCAAGCCGATCGCCCCTTGGGAGCCAGCGAATCTTGGCGGTCGCGACCACCGCGACGGCAACGCCGAGCATCCCTCCGCCGACCGCGCCAAGGTACAGGCCGCGGGAACCAAGGGCGTTCCCCAGCATGGACCCGATCACGGCACCCAGACCGCTCAGGGCCCAGACCGCGAGAAGAACCGGTAGTGGCTTGAGACGTAGCGAACCATCGGCCATAGCCGCTCCAGGAGGCACACGCTCCCAAGCTCGCCGCCCGGTGGCCCGGGCGATAGCCCGCGGTCTCGCCTGATACCTTGACGGTCGACAACAGCACGCAGTAGATTATTGTCGTCCGTCTAGGCATAGGTCGGTGTTGCCACTCACCCACCAGGCCCCCAGTGACTGATTCCCGCCCCGACCTCCAGCAGGGCACGCTCGATATCCTGATCCTCAAGACGCTGGTGCGCGAACCGCTTCACGGGTGGGGCCTTTCCAAACGCATCCGGGAATCGTCGCGTGACGTGCTCCAGGTGCACCAGGGATCCCTGTACCCTGCCCTGTACCGCCTGGAGGACCAAGGCTGGGTGACCGCCCGCTGGGGGATATCGCCGGAAGGCCGCAGGGCCAAGTTCTACACGCTGACCCGGGCAGGGCGGAAGCAACTGGTGCGGCAAACCGCGGCGTGGCGGGTCTTCTCGGGCGCGGTGAACCACGTGCTTCAGGCCACCTGACATGCTCAGCCGGCTGCTCCGCCGGACCCGGGCCCTGTTCCGCAGGGACGCCGTGGACCGCGACATGGACGACGAGATCCGGTTCCACATCGACATGGAAACCGAGGAAGGGATTCGCGCGGGCCTCAGCCGGGAGGAGGCGCGCCGCCGTGCCCTGATCGCCTTCGGCGGCGTGCAGCGGTTCCGGGAAGAGGGACGAGAGGCCCGCGGCGTGAGCGCTATCGAGGATCTGCTGATGGATCTCCGCTACGGCGCGCGCACCCTGTGGCGAAGTCCCGGCTTCACCCTGGTGGCCCTGGTCACGCTGGCGCTCGGCGTCGGGGCCAACACGGCGGTCTTCAGCGTGGT
The DNA here is from genome assembly GCA_036393515.1 of Gemmatimonadales bacterium. Classification (GTDB taxonomy): domain Bacteria; phylum Gemmatimonadota; class Gemmatimonadetes; order Gemmatimonadales; family GWC2-71-9; genus JACQHC01. The sequence continues at coordinate 3,499 of DASWGV010000091.1, forward strand.
GAACGGCATCCTGTTGCGGCCGTTGCCCTACCCCGAGCCTGAGTCACTCATCAGCGTGTGGGACGGCGGCCATTCGCGAGCCGAATTCACCCGCGTGCGCGATCAGAACCAAACGCTGGAGAGCACCGCAGCCTATATGGATCGGGTGAGGTTCAGCCTGAGCGGAGACGGCGCGCCCGCGCGGCTCATGGGTACCCAAGCCACTGCGGACGTCTTCCGGGTGCTCCGAGTGAATCCACTGCTCGGACGCGGGCTGGCGCCGGGTGACGACGTACCGGGAAACGACCGTGTGGTCGTCCTGAGCCATCACCTCTGGGCTGACCGGTTCGGCGCGGACTCCAGCATCCTGGGGCGGTCTCTCGACCTGGATGGCGTGACCCGGGCGGTGATCGGCGTCATGCCGCGAGGATTCGGCTTCCCTACGCCCGACACGGAGCTGTGGGTGCCGCTGCTGCTGGATGAGACCTGGCGCGGCTTTTGGGGCGCGTACGGACATTTTATCATTGGGCGCCTCAAGGCCGGAGTGACCCGGGAGCAGGTACGGCAAGACCTGACGTCCATCGCTGCGGCATTGAGGGCGGAGAATCCCTATTGGAAACCGGGCGCCGACTACCTCACCCAGATCAACGTCTCACCCCTGCACGAGCGGGTGGTCGGAGGCAGCCGGCGGCTGCTGCTGGTGCTGCTCGGGGCGGTCGGGATGATCCTGTTGATCGCGTGCGCCAACGTGGCCAACCTGCTCATGGCGCGCGGGGCGGCCCGCCAACGGGAGATGGCCATTCGGGCAACGCTCGGCGCCGCCCGACGCCGGATCGTGCGCCAGCTGGTGACGGAGAGCCTGTTCCTGGCGGTCCTGGGCGGCGCGGCGGGGCTCGGCCTGGCGGCCGGCGGCGTGCGGGTGCTGACATCACTCCTCCCGCCCAACACCCCGCGGCTGGCGGACATCGCGATCAATGGCCCGGTCCTGGCCTTCACCGCCGGACTGGCCATTCTCACCGGTCTTCTCTTTGGCGTGGCTCCCGCGTTGCGCAGCTCAGGCGCTGCGCTGACGCCAGCCCTGGGGGAAGGGAGCGGTCGTGCCGGCAGCGGGGTCCGCCAGCGCCGGCTGGCCGGCGCCCTCGTGTCTGGCGAGATCGCGCTCGCGGTGGTCCTCGCCATCGGCGCGGGTCTCCTGATACGCAGCTTCTCCGCGCTCATGCGAGTGGAGCCGGGATTCCGCACCCAACAGGTCGTGAGCGCCCGTATCAGCCCGCCCGCTGCTCGGTATGCCGGAGCAGACCGGCAACGAGATTTCTACCGCCAGCTCCTGGAACGCCTCGAGGGATCGCCGGGCGTTGCTGATGCAGCCCTCACCAGTCAGCTCCCGTTCGATCAGAGTGACGACATCATGGCCATGTGGGTGGACGGGTATACCACGGACCCCAACCGCCTGGAGGTTTTCGGACTGCGGCATGTGACACCGGAGTTCTTCCGGGTGATGGGCATCCCGCTACTTCAGGGTCGCATGTTCTCCGGTGCGGATCACGGCGGCGCGGCCGCGGTCGCCCTGGTGGACGAGATCGCCGCGCGTCGTTACTGGCGGGGCAAGGATCCCACGCTGGGGCGGATCAGGTACCCGTGGCCCGCCTGGCTCAGCGTGGTCGGGGTGGTGGGGGCGGTGAAAAACAACGACCTGAAGGCGGACCCGTACCCTGTCTTCTACGTCCCCTTCGACCAGAGCCCCACCACTTCGGTTGCCCTCGTGGCACGCACCACGGGGGAACCGGCGGTGGCAACCATGGCCATCCGGGTGGCGGTGGCGGCCCTCGCGACCGACGTGCCGGTGAGTGACGAACAGACCATGGAGCAGCTCATCGGAGAATCCGTGGCTCAGCCGCGATTCGCCGGCGCCCTGCTGTTGACCTTCGCCCTCCTCGCCCTCCTCCTCGGTGCCGTGGGGACCTATGGACTGATGGCGTTCGCGGCGCACCGCCGTACGCGCGAGATCGCGATTCGCATGGCGCTGGGCGCTCGCGCCCGGGATGTGCTCGCCACCGTGGTCCGCGAGGGGGCCGTTCTCACCGGGCTCGGCGTCGGGGCCGGGCTGGCGCTCGCCCTGGGCCTCACGCGGTTCCTTCGCGGTTTGCTGTTCGGGGTGAGTCCCACCGACCCCATCACGTTCGTCGCCGTGCCCGCTCTGCTCGCGGCGGTGGCGCTCCTGGCCAGTTATCTCCCGGTCCGCAAAGTGACCCGGGTTGACCCGATGATCGCCATCCGAAGCGAGTAGCCGCGGCGCGCTCTTTTTCAGGGCGGCGTGAGTCCCAACCCGAACTGAAACCGACTCCCGGGATAGCCGGAGAGCTGCCACGTAAAGAACGCGGCGAGATTGATCGGCGAGAGGAAGGGCGTCAGGTTTCCCACGCCGAATCCTGCCTCGTGGTACGCTCTCGCCGCCGTCTCGAAAAGCGAATCGCCCGGGACCGGCGCATGGTTGACGAACGATGTCCAGAATGCGCCCCCGTGCACGCTCACGGTGAACGGGAGGTTGCGCACCAGCGGCACACCGCTGCCCGCGAACAAGAGGCGGTCAAAGTCGTGCCGCACCGCGATCATGGCGGCCCGATTGCCGGCATAGTTGGTATCGGGCAAGGTGTTGAACCCGCCGCCCTGATAGGTCAGGGCCTTCATGCCGAAGTCCACCACGAAGTATCGTTGCGGCGGGAGGGCCCCGCTCGCGATGCCCGCCGCGCCGTTGAAGGTGGTGATCCCCAGATTGAACGTTCGCTGCCGGCGCTCCACGTGGAGCGCGTACTTGCGGAAATCAAAGTCGCTCGCGGCCACCCGCGGCAACGTCACCTCGGCGCCCAAAATCACCCGGGTCCATGTGAGCGTCTGAAGCCGGAAATCCCGTCCCCCCGACCGCAGCAATGGCCGGGAATCATAACTCAGCGCACCTGAGAACGACCGCAGGCGACCGTCTACCGTGGGCGGGTTGGCCCGCTGTTGGCGGTCTCCTTCAAAGACTACGAAGTCGGTCACCACGGGCAGGGCGCTGTGCCGATGGTCGTCGTACCACAGATCCAGCCGGGTGAAGTCGAGCAGCTTGCTGGTGAGCGAGACCCTGAAGCCCCGCTCGCGGTAGTAATCCCGCGGATCCACCCGAAACAGCAACGCCCGGAGCGTGGCGTCGTACTGGCGCGACACCAGCGTTGGGCGGGCAACCGTCTGGTCCTGGTAGCGCGCCCCGACCCAGAGGCGTCGAGCCTGGGAGAGCCGGACGTTGGCTCCCCACTCGTGCTGCCAGGCCTCGCGCCCGGCGGCGTAGCCCAGTCTGGTCCGGAGCGACAGGCCCGGCGTGGGCCGGAAGGTCCACCCGGCGCCCATCGTCGGCCCGTCCACCCGTGAGAATCGGAAGAAGTCGGGATTGGTCGCCAGGACCACGGTGAGCCCCAGGCCCCGCCGAACGCGCTTCCCCAACGACGGGGGTACGGTCTCCAGCGAATCGATCCTGTGCCACGCTGCGCGCTCCGCCACCGTCAAAGGGATGGGTGGAGGCCCGGCCCAGGTGGTGCTGTCGGGCCGGTCGGCGCGCTCGTCGACCAGAATGCGATACTCAGACGAGATGCGGGGCCGAACGCCCTGGTCGAACCAGAATTGATCCAATGACGCCACGTGCTCGAACGCCAGGTGCTCAGGAAACCCGGGGATGGGGATGCCGAAATGCACTTCTCCGGTGAACAGGATCTCAAAGGGCATCCACCGGCCGCCGCCCATGTCCTTGAGCTGCTGGCGATAGCGGAGGTTAGACAGGAAGCTGACCCGGACAGCATCGTTCATGCCCACGTCAACGGACAGCACGTCGTAGGTGGAATCCGCGGCATCCAGCACACCCACGAACAGCGGTGCCGCCTGGGACCCCGGCTCGATGCTGAGGCGGAATACCCGCCGTCCGTTCACCTCCAGCGTGTCCAGCAGCCGATACTCGTAGTGGTCCAGCGCGTCGTCGGCAATCGGCGATACCACCGAGTACTTCTCGAGGTCAATACGGTCCTTCTGGAAGTTCACGATCTCGCCGACCGACACCAGGTTGCCTTCCGCGCTGAGGTTACCGGATTGTCGCCGGGCGAGGATGGTCTCGAGGTAGGTGTCAGGCCGCTCCCAATAGGCCGCGGTACGGGTCTCCGTAATCACCACGACGGACGATGCCGAGTCTCGCGGTTTCTTGAGGTCCCGCACCACGAACTTCACGTAGGCGTCGTAGCGGTAATCGTGGATCTGGGCCAGGAGGGAGCGTTTGCGGGCAATCACCGCGCGCATGATGCGTCGGGCTGGATCCTCAACCCCCTCCACCACGACGGCCGCCAGCTCAACGGGGATGGCGTGGAGGAAGACGTCGCGCCGCGCTGCACCGGGCCCTGCGATGAACCGCGCCCGCGCCAGGCGATAGCCCACACGGCGCACCTCGAGCTCCACCTCGCCGGCAGAAACCACGATGCGGAACCGCCCCCGGTCATCGGTGAGCACCGAGCGGTCGGTTCCGCCGACCTTCACCACCGCGACCCGGACCGGCGAGCCTGACAGCGTGTCGTAGACCGTGCCCTCGACGACGACACGGTCGGCCTGAACGGCGCCGCGGGCCGGAGCGGCGCCGGCCGTGAGGCCAAGGAGCAGGGCGGCGGACGCGAGGACAAGGCAGGACATGTCGGAGCGAAGTACCCGCGCCCCGGTCGAAGGTTCGAAACCGGTGTCGGCGCCCTTACCGCTTGGACAATTCCTGGTACGCCAGCCGCACAAACCGCTCGTGGCCGCCGGGCCAGTCCCGGAGGTAGGACGCCGTCAGGTTCGCCGCCAGTATCTGCTCCAGGGTCCTGCCGGCGGCAACCTCAGCGCGCATGCGGTCGCGCAGCACCACCAGCATGTCGCGGAACGCCTGAAGGCGCGCGCGGTCGGCCAGCGGGCCGTGCCCGGGAATGATTCGGGTTTCCGCGTTCGCCAGGCCGATGGCGGTCTCCGCGGCTCCAATGAAACCGTGGAGCGAGCCCCCGCTGGACAGGTCCACGAACGGCAGCCCCGCGCTCACGAAGAGATCGCCCATGTGGATCACGTTGGCCTTGGCGAAGAACACCACCGCGTCACCGTCGGTATGCGCGGGTGGCACATGCTTCACCACCACGGAGTCCTCGTTGATGTGGAACGTGACGCCCTCAGTGAACGTCACAACCGGTAGCGCGCCCGGCGGGGCCGCCGGCTCCTGGCGGTTCAGCGCCTCGATGAACTGCCCGGCGGACATGCGGCGCCGGACGTTCTCATGGGCCACCAGTAAGGCGCCGGCTTTCCCCATGTTCTCGTTCCCGCCGGTGTGGTCGAAATGCCAATGAGTGTTGAGCACGAACCGCACGGGCTGGGGCGTGACCGCGGCTATGGCGGCCAGGATCTTGGGCGTGAGCGGGGCGAACTGATCGTCCACCACGAACACCGCGTCGTCGCCCACCGCCAGGCCGATGTTGCCGCCGGCCCCTTGCAGCAGGTAGATGCCGCGGGTGAGCGGCTGGGTGCGGATCTGAATGGTGTCGAAGGTCTGGGCGGCCGCAACCGACGCGGTTGCAATCAGGACGACGGGGAGCAGGGACAGGCGATGGTGCATGCGATCCTCGGGGGAATGTTGGTTCTTGGATGAGATGGTATCAACGTCTCCTCTGCCCGTCTCCGTCCGTCTCTTCTTGCAGGAACTGTAACACCGCGATCTCCTCGACGCGCAACGACCCGCTGGGCCGGCTGCGCCGGCCGGAAAGCGACGGGGGCTCCGGCACCGCCAGGCCCCGGTGGTAGGCCTCGATCACCGCGGGGTGCACGTAGTACTTCCGGCACACCGTGCGGGTATTGCGCAGCCGGGCGGCAACCTCGTCCAGGGCCTGATTGACGTTGCGCTGGGCCTGCCGCTGGTTGGTGGCCGGGCCCAGCTCCCGGAGCGCCCGGGCCGCAATCATGGTCCCGCTCCAGGTGCGAAAGTCCTTCGCCGTCACGTCGCGGCGGGTCACGTGCCGCAGATACTCGTTGACGTCATCCGAGTCCACGCTCTGTCGCTTCCCGTCCTCGTCCACATACTTGAAGAGTTGCTGGCCTGGCAGGTCCTGGAGCTGCTGCACCACCTGCGCCAGACGGCGGTCGGTGATCGCCAGGGAGTGCTGGATCCCGCTCTTCCCGCGGAACTCAAAGCGCAGCGTATAGCCGCGGACCTCCACGTGCCGCTGGCGAAGGGTGGTGAGTCCATAGGACCGGTTGGCTTTGGTGTATTCGTCGTTCCCCACCCGGATCAGCGTCTTGTCCAGCAGGCGCACCAGGGTCGCCAGGAGCTTCCGCCGCGGGAGGCCGGGTAACGCCAGGTCCCGTTCAATTTGCTCTCGGAGCTTGGGCAGGGCCTGACTGAAGGTGAGCATCCGTCCGAACTTCGACTCGTCGCGCAGCGCGCGGAACCGCGGATGGTAGCGGTACTGCTTCCGACCCTTCGCGTCGCGCGCCGTGGCCTGCATGTGTCCGCCCGGATCCGGACAGATCCAGACGTCGGTCCAGGCGGGCGGGATGGCCAGCGCGGCAAGCCGGCTCCGCTCCGCCCGGCTGCTGATCCGGCTGCCGTCCACGGCGTAGTAGGCGAACCCGGTCCCCACGCGCTTGCGGGTGATCCCCGGCGTGGCGTCGGTGACATAGGTCAGACCCGCCGCTTCGGCGGCGGCGACATGCGTTTCGCGCGCTTCGGTGCCCACCGGATCGTTTCACCCGCGTGGATGGTGGTCCCATAGTGTTACGGGACACCCCCGGGCGCCAGACCAAAAGGGGCGGGCCAGCGGAAACCCCGTGCCGGCACCGAACTGCCGACACGGGGTTTCAAGACCCGCGCAAACCTGGTACGATCGCCTTCGGGCGCTCGACCTGAGGCGCAGATCGCGGTTCGGTCCTGGATCAGCTACCGATCAGGCGATCGCTTGCCCATGCCAGGTTGCGCATAGTTCTACAGGACAAAGGATCACCTCCTTGTTGAAGTGGACGGATCGGGCGTGAACGGCCTTATTCTAGGGCCGTCTTGGGCAAGGAGCAAGATGCCCGGCCCACAACAGACCCAACGTACCTCCACGCGCCCACCAGCGTGGTCGTCTCACACAGGGGGCGTCTCCAACCACCCGGTCAGCTGGGTTTCATCAGCCGTGATAAGGCGTGGCCGAGGCGCTCTCGGCGAGGGCCGATCCCTCGCCACGGCCTGATACCGTCTGAATGAACGCATCGAAGACCTGCTGGCACCACCATCCCCGGACCTGCCTTATGGCGGCGAGGGCCTCGCTGCGCGAGAGCGCCGGCTTGTAGGGACGGGTGCTCCTGAGCGCGTCGTAGAAGTCGAGAATGCCCACGATTTGCGCCGTGAGCGGAATCTCCTCTCCACTCAGCCCGTCGGGATAACCGCTGCCGTCGCACCGCTCATGGTGCCAGCGAATGATCGGCTTGATATCCCAGGGAAACTCCACGTCCGCCAGCAGCTCGAATCCGAGGAGTGGGTGCCGGCGCACCTCCGCCAGCTCCCGTCGTGACAGGGGACCGGGCTTGTGCAGGATCTCATGGGGAACCCGGACCTTGCCGAGGTCGTGCAGATAGGCACCGATGAGAACAGTGGTTTCCTGCTCCGAGGAGAGCCCCAGCGCCCGGGCCATGGCCACGGCGTCCCGCGCCACCCGTTCGCAATGGCCGAAGGTGTAACGGTCGCTTGACTCGATAGACCGTCCCCATTCCCGCACCAGGACCAGGTAGGTGCCCTCAAGCTCCCGCACTTTCGCGCCGACGTCCACCAGGTCCACCCGGGCGTCCAGCCGGCGGAACAGCCGGTACGCCGCATTGAGCAACCCCAGCGCCTCGACGTTGCGCCCTTGGGCTTGATATAGAAGAGCGAGCTCGCGGACGGCTTCCGCTTCGCTCAACACTGAATTGGCCGCCACCGCGAGCTCGATGGCCGTGCGGAGCCGCGACTCGGCGAGCGCCGCCCGGCCACTTTCCCGATAGATCATTCCGATGACGCGATACGCGTCCGCCTTTGCCGCCGCCGCGCCTAGCTGATCGAACAGGACCAGCGCCGCCTCGGCGTCCTGCCGGGCGTTCTCGAACCGCTGGCGGGCCACATCCACTTCCGCGTGGTTGACCAGGCACAGCGCCCGCAGGTGCACGTCGCCCGCCTGCTCGGCGAAGTCTTGACTCAACTGGATGTAGCGATCCGCCTCGTCGTACAGCTCGCGGTCGGCGCTTACCATTCCCAGGTTGTGATAGGCGACCGCACACCCGTACACGTCACCGGCGGACCGGTAGGCGGCGAGCGACTGGGCGTACCGCGTGAAGGCCTCGACCAGCGCGCCCTGGATGTTGGCCAGAATGCCCAGGTTCTG
>DASWGV010000092.1:0-48905 GCA_036393515.1 Gemmatimonadales bacterium
CCTCGAAGGCGGATTCGTGACCATCGTCAGCGGCCGCGGTGGGCACCGTGTCAAAGGTGGCAGGACGAGGCATGTCCCGCTAACGCCGCCTCTGCGGGAAGCCTTGCGCAATCATTTCGCGGCGCACCGCTTCGCCGCCTACGACGGGCGGCGCCCGGAGTACGTGTTCCACCACACCCGCACCCGCCGGCATTACAAGGCCGCGGAGCGAGTCCATTCCTTCCGACGAGCCGTGGTGAATGCGGCCGAGCGCGCAAAGCTCCCAGACCAATGGGTGATGCACGATCTCCGGCACCGACGGGCCACCAAGTGGCTGGCCGAAGGCAAGAGCCCGGTCCTGGTCAAAGAAGCCCTGGGACACGCGGACCTCCGAACCACGATGAGCTACACTCACCTGGCCAAGGAGCACCTCCGGGCGCTGGTGGAGCCGACCCGCCCGGCGCAGGAGCAGGCGCGGTGAACGCCGTCGGCGGCGTGGGCACACGTTGGGCACAGGGAGTGCGAAATAACGGCACACGCACGCGAAGCCCCGCAACGCTCAGACCGGATAGCGTGAGCGAATACAACGAGATAGCATTCTACGCGAGAGAGCGGGGAGAACTTGAAAACCGCTGGGCGCAAGCCCTTGGGGGTTCGAGTCCCTCGCCCTCCGCTGAGACGGACGGGGACGGACAAGACGGACCGGGGGACGGACGGGCAAGTCCGATCACTGAGGATGTGGCAACCACGGGCCGGACTCGCCCGCCCGTCCGCGGTCCTTGTCCGTCCCAGTCCGCCCCCGAGGAGAGGTGGCCGAGTGGCTGAAGGCGGCGGTTTGCTAAACCGTTATAGGGGCGAAAACTCCTATCGGGGGTTCGAATCCCCCCCTCTCCGTGCCCGACCCAACCACCCAATCCCCACCGGACGGACCAGGCGGACGGGGGGACGGACGGGCAGGTCTTAGTTGGGCGACCGGCTTTTCGGGTCGGACTCGGCCTGTCCGGCCCCCGGTTCGCCTATCCGCCGGTCCGTGCCGTTTTCTCCGCCCGTCTCCCGCCGCCACGCGGTAACCCACCGCGTCCGGAGGGCCCCATCAGCGGCTCCGACCGCGGCTCCCACGCCAAGGGCGAGTGCCGTTACGCGCACAATCTCATTGCCATCAATACCGCTATTGGTGTTGAAGGCCTTAGTGAGGAGCAGGCTGCCCAACGCACTGATCCCCAGGGAGAGACCGCCACCGATCACCGATGGCCAGATCTGCTTGCCCCGCACCTGCACCAGGGTCGCCCGTGACAACGGGAGGGGATTCGCCAACGCGGTGTCTCGGCCGCCGTCCAGACGATCCGACCAGGCGTCGCGAAAGGCGATCGCCGTATCCAGCAGCCTGGGGCGGGTGAGCTCCAGTAGATCAGACCCGACCCGTACGCGAATGATGTCCTGGCCATACACCCGCGCTCGCAAGCGTGCGATGGTAGCCGAGTCCGGTACAACGGCGACCGCCTGAGCCGAGTCCGCGGGCGAGCCGGACGGGACGGCCTGCGCTAGAAACAGGCCGGCAACGACGTGCGCGATCATGACGTAAGCGGTCCCGGAGGAGTCGTTCATCATACACCGAGAGGGCAGGAAAGCGTCAGTTGACCCGGTTCCTCCAGGCGCCTAACCTCCCCGCTCCATGACCATCCGTCTCCGTTTTGCCCCCTCTCCCACGGGATACCTCCACGTCGGGGGAGCCAGGACAGCGCTGTTCAACTGGCTCTACGCGCGGAAGACTGGGGGCACCTTCCTGCTCCGCATCGAGGACACCGACAAGCAGCGATCCACCGCGGAGCACACCCAGGTCATTCTCGATGGGCTCACCTGGCTGGGCCTCGACTGGGACGAAGACCTGGTGTTCCAGGGCGCGCGAGTGGAGCGGCACCGCGAGGTGGGCGAACGCCTCCTGCGGGACGGCGCGGCCTACGAGGAGGATGGAGCGGTGCGCTTCCGCATGCCCCCGGGCGAGATCGCGTGGGACGACGCCGTGTACGGACACATCGCCTTCAAGGGTGTGGATATCAAGGATTGGATCATCCTGCGCTCGGACCGGACGCCGACGTACAACTTCTCCGTGGTGGTGGACGACATTGACATGCGCATCACCCACGTGATGCGCGGCGACGATCACATTTCCAACACGCCGAAACAGATTGCGGTGTACCACGCCCTCGCGGCCTCCCAGCCGGTGTTTGCCCACGTGCCGATGATCCACGGGATGGACGGGAAGAAGCTGTCCAAGCGCCACGGGGCCACCGCAGTGGGTGATTATCAGCAGCTTGGCATTCTCCCGGCGGCCATGCGGAACTTCCTCGTTCTGCTGGGTTGGAGCCCCGGCGGCGACCGCGAGCTGTTCTTCGACCTGCACGAGTTGATCGAGGCGTTCTCCATCGAAGGCGTTCAGCGCAAGAGCGCCATCTTTGACCTCACCAAGCTGGAGTGGATGAACGGGCAGCACATAACCCGCACGCCGGCAGGCGATCTGGCCGGTTTGATCGAGCCTCTACTGGCCGCGCGGGGCGTAATGGTCTCCGCGGTGGGACGCGAGCGCGTCGAGCAAGTGATAGAGGCAGTGAAGGAGCGTTCCCGCACGACCCTGGAAGTCGCGCGCCAAGTGGCCGTGCGCCTCAATCGGGCGGCGATCGAACGCGACGAGAAGGCCAGCCATGCCCTCGCGAAGGAACCAGACGGGTTCCGGAAGGCGTTGGAGGCGGCCGCCGGCCGGCTCGGCAAGCTGCCGCAGAACGAGTGGAACCCGGTGCGACTGGAGAGTGAGCTTCGGGCGCTGGCAGAGTCCCTGGGCCTGCCGGCCGGCAAGGTGTTTCAACCCATACGGATTGCCTTGACCGGTACGACCGTATCCGAGCCGGTAAACCTGCTACTGACGGTGGTGGGAAAAACCGAGAGCCTGGAGCGCATGCGGGCTACGGTATGATGGTGTCTCTCGGCACCCTGCGTTTGGCGTCTCGTTCCGCATCTCGCCGTTTCCGCAGTTCCTGAACGTACCGGTTGAACTCCGCCGCGTTGTCGGCGCGCCGCGCGGCCTGGAGTATGTCCTCCCGCATCCGTTGCAGGTCGGCCGCGGCCCGGATCTGATCGTAGTTGCCTTGCGGCAGGGAGATGGGCAGCAGGGCCAGGAGGGCGGCCGGGAGCTTGACGGGACCCAAGTAGATCCAGCGCCCGTCCATGCCCCACGTCTGGCCCCCGATTTCCGTGGTCCAGGACGGCGGCCTGGGCGGCGCGAAGGAGTCGGGTGGCATGGAATCGAGATACGCCAGCAGGCGGGCCGTCACCAGGCTGTCGAGCTGGCCCACGCCGACGGGCGAAGCCGACGGCGCTTGCGGCAACCGGCGGCCGAGCTGGAGCACGTCCACCGGCGGGATCCACAGACGCCCGTCGCCGTAAGAAGGCGCCAGGCGACCTCGGGTGTCAGGCGCGGGACCGCCGGTTCCGACGCTATCCCGAGGCCCCACCGGACCCGCCGCCACGGCCAGGGGGATGTCTACCACCTCGGGCGGGAACGGCGGAAGGGCCACACGTTGCTCGGCGCGCGGCGGCTGGACACGCCGAGGCGGCGGCGCCTGGACGGTGGGCGCCGCCAGGGGCTCGCCCACTTCCAGCGGGATCATAGTCACCCGGCGCGCCACCGGAGTCGGGTGATACAACGTGACGAGAAGAACCAACCCCACGAGGTGCGCGATGATCGAGACGGCGGTCCCCCCCAACCGGGAACGCCACTCCTGACCACGAGGCACCTTCACGACGCCGCCCCTCGGCGGGCGAAGAACTCCTCCGCCGCCCGCCGGACGGCAGACCAGGGCGCGACCACGCGCTGCGCCGGGGGCAGTGACGCCAGCAGCACGGCCCCGTAGGAACGACGGATGATCCGCTGATCAAGCAATACCACGACTCCGAAGTCTGAGCGTGACCGGATGAGGCGGCCGAAGCCTTGCTTCAATTTGAGCGCCGCATGCGGGAGCAGGTAGTGGCGGAACCCGTCCAGCCCCTGTTCCTCCAGACGTTCCAGCCGGGCCGCCGTTAGGGGCTCCGAGGGAACCTTGAAGGGGAGCTTGGCCAGCACCAGCGCCCGCAGCGCCTGGCCCGGCACGTCCACCCCCTCCCAGAAGCTATCGGTGCCCAGCAGGATGGCGGAACCCAGATCGCGAAACCGGCGGAGCAGCTGATCCCGCTGGCCCTCCCCCTGGACCAGGAGAGGCCAGCGGCCGTCGATCTCAGCACGCAGACTGGAGGCGGCGCGTCGCAGCGCGGCGTGGCTGGTGAACAACGCAAAGACCCCGCCGTCGGCGGCGCAGGCGATGTCCCGCACCGCACGCACCACCGCGGCGTCGTGGCCGGGCTCGTCCGCGCGCGGATCCGGCACGTCCACCGGAATGCCGAACAGGCACTGTTCCCCGTAGTCAAACGGCGAGGGCAGCACCGCCTCGTACTTCACCCGCGCGAATGGATGCGCCAGGCCCAGCCTGGTCTTGAGGAATCCAAAGTCTCCACCGGCCGAGAGTGTGGCACTGGTGAGCAGCACGGTCTCCACTCGGTCGAACAACGCCTCACGGAGCAGGGGGGCGAGGTCGAGCGGTACGGCGGCGAGCGCAACCGGAAACGGAATAGAGCCAAGCGGACGGCCTCCCCGGCGCTCGATCCAGCGCACCGTGGCGCTGGTGTCCGGCGGGCGAAGCGCGAGCAGGAGGCCATCTTGCACGGCGTGCAGACGCCGCACCACGCCCCGCAGCTCCGCCACGCGCTGAGCCCGCTGCTCCGGTTCCTGGTCCAGCTCCATGCGCTCGGCCACCGTTTCCACGCCTTCCTGCACCCGCCCGAGGACGGCCACAAAGTTGTCCAGGGCCACGTCCAGCCCCCGGGCCCACACCGTATCGGCCGCGAAGCCGTCGGCGAGGCGCAGCACGGGCTCCGCTCCCAGGCGCTCGGCCAGGATCGCGAACAGCCGCTCGGCGTGAGACCGGGCCGCCGCCACCTCCGGCAACACCGCCAGACGCAACAGATCCGCCGACGCTTTGCTCAGCAGGTCATCCCGCAGCTGGAGCTCGAACAGCAGGGCGGGTACCAGCCCCTTGCCGTTCCGCTCCAGACGGCCCAACAAGCGTAGCACGCCGCGGGCGGTCACCTCCGCGCCCAGATGCTCGGCGGCCGTGTCTTCCACGTGGTGAGCCTCATCCAGAATCAGCCGGCGATAGGGCGGCAGCACGGCGGCGTCCTGCCAATTGTCCTGCGCCCGTCTCACCGACAGGTCCGACGCGAGCAGGTGGTGGTTCACCACCACGACGTCCGCCTCGGCCGCGCGGCGCCGCGCGGAAAAGACAAAGCACCGGTCGAAATGAGCACAGGCCAACCGGGTACACAGATCGGCTTCCGCGCTGACCTCGTCCCACACCTCATCCGACGGCTGGTCGGCGAGATCGGCCAGCGACCCGTCGCTGGTGCGGGAGGCCCAGGCTCGCAGCGCCACCAGCTCCGCCTCCCGCTCCGGCTCCAGCAGGGATCCCTGCCCGGCCGCGGCCAGCTCCAGGCGCGCCAGGCACACGTAGTTCCGCCACCCCTTGAGCAGCGCAAAGCGCGGCGGCTCCGGATCGGCCAGGGCGCGGGCCAAGAGCGGCAGGTCCTTGCCGACGAGCTGTTCTTGAAGATTGATCGTGTTGGTGGACACCACGGTGCGCTCGCCGTTGGCGCGCGCCCAGGCGATGGCCGGCACCAGGTAGGCGAACGACTTGCCGACGCCGGTCCCGCCCTCCAGCAGGGAGACGCCGCCGTCGTTGTACGTGTCGGCCGCGTACGCGGCCATGTCTCGCTGGCTGGGCCGATCTTCGAACCGGCCGAGGGCGCGGGCCACTTCGCCGCCCGGTCCCAGCGCCCGAGCCGTATCCACGGCGTCCAGGGCGGCGACGGGCCGCGGCCGCGGCACCTCCACCACGACGTAGAGCGTCGCGGCGTCATTGTCCACAATCCCAAAGCCGACGCCCCCGTCGTGCAAGCGGGCGGCCACGCTCAGGTCCGCCTGGGAGGGCTCCAACGTGCCGCTGGGGTGGTTGTGCAGCAACATCTCGCCTCGCTGGGCCACGCCGGGCAACGCCAGCACCGCCGTGACCGTCCCGCGCGCGACCGGGCGCGCGGCCAGAATCACGCCGCCGGAATCCAGCGTGCCGACGAACGACACCTCCCGGCCGCCGGCGGCCGCGATCTCCGCTCGGAGTCGCGCCCGGGCGGCGGGGGCGATCCGGCTCACGTCTTCAGCTCGCGCTTCTTGGCGGCCGGGAAGAGCACGTTGTTGAGGATGAGCCGGTACCCCGGAGAGTTGGGGTGCAGGGACAGATCGGTCGGTGGGTCGCCGATCTGGTGTTGCGGATCCTCCGGGTCGTGCCCGCCCAGGTAGGTCCAGGTGCCCTTGGCAAAGTCACCATGCGCGTATTTCACCCACGGCGCTCCCGGTTCGTCCGCCAGCACCGTCACGCCCGGCTTCAGCCGCTCGCGCGTGAAGGACGTGGTGAGCCCGTAGAAGTCCGGGATCACCTGCCGGTGACATTGCACCAGCATGGTGGGGACGGGATCGATCTTGGCGCTGAAATTGAAGAGCGTGAAGGCGCCCAGGGGTTGCCGGCGGGGCGGGTTGTTGACCTGGTGCCCGTCAATGTCGGAAAAGCTCGCGATGGCGGCGGACTGCTCCAACCGCACGTTGTGAAACGCGAAGCCGCGAGACCAGTCCAGCTTGGCCGAGGCCTGCGGATCCATGGGCGTCCCGTCGCCGTACTGGGCCGCCACGTCCACGCCTTCGGCTGCCAGAGCGATCTCCAGGGTCTCCGTCGCGGTGCACATGGCGAACAGGAATCCGCCTTCCTGGACGAACGCCCGAATCCCCCGGGCCACACCTTTCTTGAGGTCGGGCACGGTTCCCAGTCCCAGCCGGCGCGCCACTTCAGTGTTGCGCTCGACCATCTCGGACAGCCAGAACGCGCCGCTGTACGTGAGGTAGAACTTGGAGAATTGCCCGGTGAAGTCCTCGTGGTGCAGGTGCAGCCACTCGTAGTCGCGCAGCCGGCCCTGGAGCACGTCCGGATCCCAGACCTTGTCGTACTCAATGCCGGCGTACTGAAGCGCCATGGTCACGGCGTCGTCCCACGGCGCCGCGTTGGGGGGGACGTACACCGCCACCTTGGGTGCTTTCTCCAGCGGCACCGCGTCCATGTTGCCGTCCGCGATGGCGCCCCGAATATCCACCACCGCGGAGTCGGAGACCTCCTGGACCGTGACGCCGGCCAGGGCAGCCTCCCGCCGCGCCATCGGGTCCGCCGGCAGCAGGAAGCTCCCTGCCCGGTAGTTCAGCAACCACTCGGCACGCCCGCCGCGCTTCAGCGCCCGATAGGCCACGCCGTAGGCCTTGAGGTGATCGGCCTGCGCGTCGTCCATGGGGATGAGCAGCGAAGGTGCCGATGGGCGGACCAGAGCCAAGGCGCCCACCGCCTCGAGGAACTCCCGGCGCCTCACGGCACCGCCCCCCGCAACTGGTCCAACATCCTCCGAGCGTGGGGCACCTCCGCGCTCTCGGGATGGGACACGATGAGGTGCTCCAAGTCAGCCACGGCCAGCTCGAACCGACCCTGATCGCGGTGCACCCGCGCGAGCGCGAGCTCCGCTACCGCGGTCGCCGGGCCGGTGGTGTCGGCGGCGATCGCCTGCGTCAAGAGGCGCTCAGCGGTGGGGAAGTCATTGCGCCGGGCGGCCACGCGGCCCGCCAGCGTCAGCACATCCGGGCGACCGGCCCCCGCGGGAAGCCGTCGCGCCGCACGCTCCAGGTCTTCCACCGCCGCCGAGCTGTCGCGGCGCGCCAGCACGAGCAGGGCGTGCCCCAGCTCGGGCAAGCGCTCGTCGTGCACCCGCTCGAGGAGCGCCAGAATCTCGGTACGGTCTGTGGCCGCTTCCCGCGACCCCGCGTACGGCCCGGCGTCCCGGAACCTCGCCCGCGCCTCATCCAGTTCCCCGCGATACAGGGCGATCCAGCCGCGGAGGGCGGTGCCTTCCACCGTAGAATCGCCCCGCACCAGACGCTCTGCCCGGTCCAGATCCCCCCGGGTCATCCAGCCCCATCCCACCGCCTCGACCAGTTGCCTCCGGGCGTCGCCGGAAAGCCGACCCTCCCACTGCCGCAATCGCTCCTCGGCCTGTTCGACCAGGCCCTCTTCAGCCATGGCGCCGATGAGACTGGCCATGGCGCTCGCCACGGCACCGCCCGACGCCGCACCCCCCGGCGCGAGCCCGCGAAGCAGATGCTCCGCCGCCCCGAGATCGCCGGCCTCGGCATACGCCTGAGCGGCTTGGAGTCGGGTGCGGTCGGCGCCCGGGCCCGTGCTCAGGGCAAGCAGGCGCTCCAAGGCATGGGCCCGCACCAGCGATCCCTCACGGGTCCGCGCGCCACGGGTGCGTTCCACGAACCGCGCCAGGTGCGTCGCGGCCTGAGCTCGGTCTGCCGGCAGCGCGGCATCGAGCACCACCCAGGCTTCGCCGGGGCGCCCCCAGGCCGCGAGCAGGTCCGCAGTGAGCAGGCGGGCCGTTGGGTCAGCCGTCGGCGCGCTGAGCGCTCCGACAATGCCGTCCCGAGCCTCCGGAGGAGCCCGGCCCAGGTTCGCGGACGCGGTGGGGAGCAGCCCCAGGTTCCCCCGCACCACCTGAGCCCACTGCCGGGTGGCCTCGACCCACTCACCCGCGAGCGTGGTCACCTGAGCGAGGTCCTGGGTAAGCGAGGCATCCCCAACCCGGTGCGCCCCGTCCGCCAACACCCGCCTGGCCTCCACCAGGTCCCCGCGCCGGGACGCGGCCGCCGCCCACTCTCGGTATGGCTCCGGACTACCGGGGTCCAGGGCAATCCAGCGCCCGGCGGCAACCACGACGCTGTCGGCCTGGCCCAAGGCGGCCCAGACCCTGAGCTCCAGGGCGCGCACCGTCCGGCTGGCGCTGTCGCGAGCCAGTGCCGCTCGCACGTAAGGCACCGCGGACTCCAGGCGGCGCAGCGCCGTCAGGGTTCGCTCCAAGCCGGCCAGCGCCGCCGCGTTGGCCGGATCGTCCACCAGCACGGCGCGGTATCCCGCGGCCGCCGCATCGTTCCGGCCGCGGCGCTCCAGGTCCATGGCCTCCTGCACCGCTCTGCCGGCCCCCTGCGCCGCAAGCGGGCCGGCCAGCGTCAGGACCAGTCCCAGAATGCTACGGACGGCCATCGTTCAAGCGGCGGAAGTAGTCGAGGATCAGGCGCCGCTCCTCGGGCGACAGCCGCTGGAGCGCCTCCCACGTCGGATAGGCGAAGCGCGGGCCCGGGCCCGTGACGCCGGGACGCAGGGCTGGCGGCAGCCGGACATTATCCGGTCGCGCGGTCTCGCTGGCGCGCTCTTTCTGATCGTCCTCTTCCTCGCCGCGCAGCGTGCGGCCCGCGTCCAGCAGCCGGCGGAACAACTGTTCCTGTCGCTCGATCGTGCGGCGGTCGAGCTGACCCGCCTCGAGCTCGCGGGCCAGGGCCCGCGCCTCTTCACCCAGCTGATCCGCCCCGCCGACGTCCCCCTGAGCGCCAAGCCGCTCCAACTCTTCGCCCAGCCGCCGCTGACGTTCGGCCAGGGCGCGCAGCTCCTGCATGAGCCCTTCGCCCCCAAACGGCATGAGGGGCAACATGCCACCCGCCTGCCCGTTCATCTGACTCTGTTGCTGGGCCATTTCCGCCAACTGCGCCAGGGCTTCCGCCAGTCCGGACCCCGACTGCGAACCGGCCACCTCCTGGCTGCTCTGTAGCAGGGCGTGCGCCATGGCGTTCAGGCCGTCCACCGCCTGGGCGGCCAGCTCACCGGCATCGGTCGGGTTCGGCGTGGCGCGTTGGAGCCGGTCCAGCGCCTCGTTCATGCGCAACCGCGCCAGGCCGAGTGACGCACCCATCCGCGGCGTGACCAGCGCGTTTTTTCCCGCCGCCGACTGGAGACGTTGCAGCACCCGGTCCACGCCCTCCCGAATGGCCGCCTGCTCGCCTCGGGTGTCGGCTGACGCGTCGCCGCCGCTCATGCGCCCGGCCACATCCATTTGGCGTCTGGCCAGCGTCGCCGTCTCCGTTAGCGCATGTTCCAGCGTGCTCAGCACCTCCTCCCGCCAGCCCTCCTGCATTTGCTCTTGCTGGTCGCGCAGCGATGGTGCCACCGGCTCCAGCGCCTGGGAAGCCCGCCGCCCGGCCTGGCTGGCCTGCTGCCGCTGACCCGCACGGGTGTTCTGGGCCGCCTCGCGCATGGCCTGGGACCCTTCGGTCACCTGGCGCCCGGCGCTCGCCACGCTGTCCCCGCGCTCGCCTGCCCTCTGGAGCGCTTCGGTCAGGTTCTCCAGGCGGGCGGCCAGGCTGTCCGCCTCAGCCGAGAGCCGCTCTTCGGCGGCGGCGAGCGCCGAATCCTGCCCGGTGGGCTGCGCGCGGTTCCACTCGTTCTGGCGGGCCGCCAGTTCTTCCGCATCCTGAGCCAGCGTGCCCATCGCCCCTTCCAGGGCGGCGCGCTCGAACAGTTCCCGACTGCGCGCCAGCTCGTCCCGCAGCTCCTTCCCCCGCTCGGCCATCTGCCGCAGCGCCTCGCGCACCGCCTCGGGATCCAGCTTCTCGAGCGCGGCCCGCAGCGCCCGCAGCTGCTCTTCCATCTCCGGCGTGATGGCCTGGCTCAGCAACTCTTCCAGTTGGCGGAGCTGCTCCTGCCAGGCAGGATCCGTGACGCCGGCATTCCAGGCGGCCTCCGACAGCTCCCGCAACTCTTCGGCGAGCTGGCGAGCCCGCTCCATTACCTGCTCCTGGGCATCGGTGACTTCGCCGGCGCGCTGCGCCGAGCGGAAGGGCAGCTCCGCTTCCCCCGCCCGAGCCCCCGGGGGCCGTGTCCCATCGCTACGCTCGCGCTCGCTGGCCAGCTCTTCGGCGGCGCGGGTGAGGTCGCGCTGGGCTCGACTGAGGGAGTCCGCCGCGCGCGCCAGCGCGTCCGAAGCGGTGCGCATGGCCTGCCGGAGCTCCGCCGCCGAGGGCAGCCGGAGCGTGAACTCCCGCGACTCGCCGACCTGTGGGTCCGGCCGGTTGTCGAACGCGCGCACGCGGTAGTACGCGGTATCCCCGGGCAGGTATCCGCGTCCGTTCAGGTCCAGCATCAGCTGAAGGACGGCCCGGTCCGTCCCTCCGTCGGGAAGGGGAACGACTTCGGACCGTGGCGGTTCCGGCAAACCAAGACGACTCACGCGGCGCAGGACCAGCTCCACCCGGGTCACGAGGTGGTCATCGCGCACGTCCGTCACCAGTGGCTGCCGCAGGCTCAGCGGCGCCGTGGTGTCCGCGCCCGGAATGGGGACCAGCACAACCGGGGCGCTGTCGGTCACGGCGATGATATTCAGCTCCGGCGATGGCTCGTCCCAGGATCCCCCGCCCCGGGGGACCAAGGCCAGGGTCCACCGCGCGCTCTGGCGCACCACCAGGGTTCCGGTGAACTCAGCACCGGCGGATCGCAGCTCGGTCCGGGTGCCCGCGGACGTCCACGCGACGGTTGCCAGCGCGACCGAGACGCGACCGGCCGCGGTGATCACGCTGCCCACGGGCATCAGCACGGGATCGGGACCGGGTGCCAACGGTTCATCCGGCCGGCCCAGGTACTCCGGAAAGCGGGCGAGCAGCTGGAGGTCGGCCAGGAAGGCCGGGCGGGTGACGCGGATCCGCAGCGTGTCCGAGGCGCGCCTTCCGCTGGTGGCGCGGAGGAATCGGTCCGTGTCCAGCGGCCCGACGACGTGCGTCCCGCGGCCCGCCGAGTCGAGGGTCAGCGGGATTGCACTCCAGGGTTCACCGGGCGCGCGCACCCAGAGCACCGCCGCGCGCCGTCCCGCCGCGGTGATATCCACCCGTACGCGCTCTCCGGCACGCACCTCCGGGCGTTCCGCGGCTATGGTCACCGGACCGGTGCCCCTGGCCAACAGCGTGAGCGGATGCCAGAAATCGCCGCTGCCCGGGGCCCCGGGCCCAGCAGCCATCAGCAGGCCCACGCCTGCGAGAGCGGCCAGCGCGCCGACACCGGCGGCACGTTCGCTCCGGCCGCGGCGGTCCGCCAGCGCGTCAGGGCCATGCGCGCTGAGCCACTGCGTGGCGCGCGCATCCGCCAACGCCACCAGCCCCGGCGATCCGCCCAGGGTCATGGCCTGGGCCGGTCCGAGGATGGATCCGCGGCGCAACGCGGCGCAACGCTCCACATGCGCGGCCAGCCGCTCGGGCTCGGCGCCCAGCCGGCGGCGGGCCAGCCACCGTGCGGCCAGCCATAACGGCGCGACGGCCCCGGCCCACGCGAACATCAGGAGCACGGGCGCCTCCCGCAACGCTCCCCAACGCCCAAGGGTCACGCCCACGGCAAGAGCCATCAGCATCAAGCCCGCGGCCCACAAGGCGGCGGCCGCGACATCGCGGCGGAGAAGCTCGGCCCGCCGCTCACCCAGCCACCGGCGCGTGCTCGTCATTGCGCCGCCATCACCGCGTAGGTGAAGAGATTGACGCCCATCTTGAGCGCTGCCGCCCGCACCGGCTCGGGATCGCCGTGCACGTCAGGGTCTTCCCATCCATCCCCCAGGTCCGACTGGTAGGAGTAGTAGACGGCGAGCCGGTCCCCCAGAACCACACCGAACCCCTGAGCGGGCAGCCCGTCGTGCTGGTGGATCTTGGGCACGCCCTGAGGGAATTCATGGACGATGCGATACACCGGATGGTCCAGGGGAACTTCGACCAGCGGGTGGTCCGGGAACACTCTGGCGATCTCTCGGCGAAACGACTGGTCCATCCCGTAGTTGTCGTCCGCGTGCAGGAAGCCGCCCTGCTCCAGGTACGCGCGGAGAATCCGGACCTCGTCGTCGGTGAGGCGCACGTTGCCGTGCCCGGTCAGGTACAGATACGGCAGCTCCCACAGATCGGGCTCGGTGAGGCGCACCACGCGCTCCCGATCAGAGACGCGCAGCGCCGTCTGCCGGCGGATGGCGGCAAGGAGATTGGGCAGACTGGAAGGGTTGGCATACCAGTCGCCCCCCCCGTCGTAGTGCAACCGGGCGATTTCCAGAGCGACCCGGGGCCGGGATGACCCCTGGCCGCCCGGACTCGCGGCTATGAACAGCAGGAGCGAAGCAGCCCATCTCACAGGTTGGCGACCAGGGCGTAGGCCCGGTTGCGGGAGAGACCGAGCTCGCCGGCGAGACGTTCCGCCGCGTCGCGGCGGGTGAGGCCCAGAGCGAGCAAACGTTCCGCCCGCTCGCGGGCCGAGCCCGGATCAGGGGTGATCTTGGGCTCTGGCCGGCCCGCGATCACGATGGTCGCCTCGCCGCGCGGCGGGTGTTCTCGGTAGTAACCCGCGAGATCCGTGAGGGTCCCGGGCCGCGCCTCCTCGTGCACCTTGGTCAGCTCGCGCGCGACCACCGCCGGCCGGTCGCCGCCGCACGCGGCCGCCAGGTCCTCCAGGGTCGCGGCCAGGCGATTGGCCGCCTCGAAGATCACCACCGACCATTCGCTCTGGGCCACCCGCTCCACCAACCGGCGGCGCGCCGGGCCCTTGCGAGGAAGGAAGCCCAGGAACTGATATCGATCCGCGGAAAGGCCGGAGATGCTGAGCGCGGCCCCGACGGCCGATGGTCCGGGAACGGCCACCACCGGCACGCCCTGAGCCCGGGCCCGCTCCACCAGATCGCCGCCGGGGTCGCTGATGCCGGGCGTGCCCGCGTCCGTCACCAGGGCCACCGCCTCCCCCGCCCGCGCCGCCGCGATGACCGCGCCCACCCGCGCGGGCGAGGAGTGGGCGTGGAGACTCACGACGCGGGGACGCGCGCCGACGTGCGCCAATAACGTGCGGGCCCGCCGGGTGTCCTCGGCCGCCACCAGATCCACCCCGGCCAGCACCCGCGCGGCGCGTGGGGAGAGATCTCCCAGATTGCCGATCGGGGTGGCGACGACATACAGCGTCCCCGGATTCACCAGCTCACGGTCCACGGCACCTGCTGGTAAAACCCCGCCTTCTGGAGCACGAAGCGCTGCTCCCGCGTGGCCTCTTTCACGATGGTCGGGGCCACTCCAGGCGCGACAATCTCCAGGGACTGGAGCAGATCCCGGCACCAGCTGGCGAGCGCGCGGGTGACGTCCGAGGCCGTGGTGACCAGCTCGACGGGGGGCGTGTCCAGGGGCCGCGACAGGGCGTCCAGCACCGGATGCGCGCTCACCAGCGCATCACGCGCCTTCGCGGCCCGCGCGACGACTTGTCCGGGAACCTCGCGTTCGGCCACTTCAACCACACGCCAGTAGAGCTCCCGATAGGACTGGAGCAGCGAGCTGGGCGCCTGGTCTGGTAGGTCGGTCACCACGGGAAACACCGAACCCATGAGCGGCGTGGCCTCGCCGTCGGCCGGGCCGCGGAAGAGGCTCTCGATGTGCTGCGCCACGGTCACGCTCTCAGGCTTACCGGTGTAATACCCCCGAGAGAACCGGCCCCCCTCAAACCGCAGGTAGCTGACGTTCCCCCCGGCGATCAGCTCCAGCACGCCGGTGTATCGTTCTTGCTGCAACAGCGGGAACAGGTGCTCTGGCTGGCGGAGATCCGCGAACCGGAGCGAGGCCGGTGCCGCGCAGCTCTGATACATCCAGGCCAACTGCTCCAACGGGGCGTCGCAAAAGGACAATTCGCCGCGCTCCACCTCCTCCCTGATGTCTCGCAGCACGGCGGCGATGGGCGCCACCTCGCGTCCATGATCGGTCACCCGGGCAGCCGTAACGACTTCGCCGCGGCGGAGGAACAGCAAGGCGACCGCATCGGGCAGGTACGCCGCGACGTACCCGTCCACCCGACCATCGCGGTCGATCTTGGAGAAATGGAGCAGATTGTCGAGGTGAATGAAGGCGAGCCGGGTGCGATGAATTTGCACCCGCTCGCTGGGGAACGTCAGATCAGCCAGCCGGATCGCGGTGGCGGGAAGGCGAACAGTGCTCTGGCGCATCACCGTGCACCGAGCCGGCCTTCCTGGCCGGCTATCCCAGGTGCGTGTTAAGCTTGTTCACAAGATACCCCTTGGGCACCGCGCCGACCACACTGTCTACCGGTTTCCCGTCCTTGAAGAACAACAGGGTGGGGATGGACCGGACGTTGAAACGCATGGACGTCTTGGGGTTGGCGTCCACGTCCATCTTGGCGACCTTCACCCGGCCTTCGTATTCGTGCGCGATCTGCTCCAGCACCGGGGCGATCATCTGGCACGGCCCGCACCAGGTCGCCCAAAAATCCACCACGGCCAGACCCGCATGTCCCTCGATCTGGGCCGGGAATTCGTCATCCGAAACGTGCACGGGATGCGTAACTGTCATCATGCTCTCCAGTCGGTTATGTTCGGCGAGGTCACGCCTCGTGCCGGTTCACTCGTGGCTCACGGAGGGTCCGTGTCCGCTGCCGTTCCCGCGGTCGCCCATGTCGGCGTCGCCGTACGCGACCTGGCGGCGGCGGCGTTCTACCGCGATGTCCTGGGGGTGGAGCCGGGCACGCCCGAGACCGCCGACGGCGCCACTATCCTGTCCTTCCCGTTCGGTGACGTGACCGTTGAACTGCTCGTCCCCACCAGCCCGGACACTCCCGTCGGTCGCTTCATTGAACGGCGCGGTCCGGGGATTCACCACATCTGCTTCCGTGTCCCGGACCTGGAACAGGCGCTCCGGACCTGCCGCCGCCTGGGCTACGAGCTGGTGGATCAGACCCCACGGGACGGAGCGCGCGGCGCCCGCATCGCCTTTATCCATCCCCGAGCCGCCTCCGGCATTCTCCTTGAGCTGACCGAGTAACCTAAACGCCGGAGCCGGATGACGGGTTCCGCGGCGGTGGCTGGCCGCACCGGCGCTCAGGATTCCCAGCCGCCGCCAGGTCAACCCGCTCGATCAGCCAACCGTCGCCATATCGCACCATGGTGAACGGGACGACCGGTGTACACCCCTTTCGCTGCAGACGCACTTCAATCACCCGCTGGTCGGCCAACCGCTGAGCCTCGACGGACGGAGGGAGCACTTCAAACTGCTCGTGCGCCAGGTAGGTGCGCATCACGATCAGGCGTTGCTCCAGCTCCTGGGCGGGCATGTACCGACCCGCCGGACCCCGGGCGGACCCCCACAGGTCCCCCATGGCCGCCAGGCTGCCGGTACGCACGGCGTTCATGAAGCCGCGAACAGCGGCTTCCGGACTTTCGGGCGCCAAAGCGCGCGACGATCCGCCGCACGCGGCCAGCAGGAGCACCCCCCCCAGAACGTGCCGCGCTTGCGCCATGGCCGACGCTCCCACGAAGTTGATCACGATCCCAACGTAATCCTATCGCGGAAGGCCGGGCAAGACAGCATGCGGCTCTACGTCAACGTGGATCACGTCGCTACCGTGCGGCAGGCCCGCCGGGCCGCTGAGCCGGACCCGGTAGCCGCCGCCCGGCTGTGCGAGCGCGGCGGCGCCGACGGCATCACGGTGCACCTCCGGGAAGACCGGCGGCACATTCAGGACGGCGACGTGCGCCGGCTCGCGGCAAGCATCACCACGGTGCTGAACCTCGAGTTGGCCACCGCGCCGGACATTGTCCGGCTGGCCGCGACCCTCGCGCCGCACCAGGCCACCTTTGTGCCGGAGCGTCGCCAGGAGATCACCACGGAGGGCGGCCTGGAACTGGGCTCCCCTCGAAGCGCGGCCCACCGGCGGCTCGGCGCCGCGGTAGAGCGCCTGCGTAGCAAAGGCATCCGCGTCAGTCTGTTTATCGCCCCGGACCGTACCATCATTGACAGCGCGGTGGCCCTCGGCGTGGCCGCCGTGGAGCTGCACACCGGCGCGTTCGCCCATGCCTACCCCCGAGCCCGCCGGGCCCGGGAGTCGTTGGGCCTCGCTGCCCGGCATGCGCTAGCGGCGGGGCTCGCGGTTCACGCCGGGCACGGCCTGACGTACGCCAATGTCGCCGCGGTGGCGGCCATTCCGGAAATCGAAGAGCTGAACATCGGGCACAGCATCGTGAGTCGGAGCATCATGGTCGGGCTGGAGCAAGCGGTCAGGGAAATGCGGGACCTGGTGGACCGGCCCCGCGTTGACCAACTCTAGGCGCGGCCATAGCTTAGCCCACCACCACATCCGTCAATCCCCATGCCCGAGTCCATGGGACTCACTGAGTTCTTCGCCATGGAGGCGGCCGATTACCTGGATCGGCTGGACGCGCTGGTCTCCAAGGGCCCCCCCGAAGCCGCAGATCTGATGCGGCTTGCCCGCGCGCTACGCGGCTCCGCATTGATGGCCAACCAACAATCCCTCGCCGCGGCCGCCGCCGGCTTCGAGCAAGTGGCGCGAGGCATGCGCGAAGGGAAGGTCACCTGGGACCCGGCCGCGCAACAGGCCGTGGTCCGGGCGGTGGACGATTTCCGGGTACTGGTGCGGCGGCTCGCGGAATGGACACCCGCCGATGACGAGCGCGCGCGGGGGATCGGCTCCGGGCTCCAGATGCTTACCGGGGCGGCGCCCGCGCCAACTCACGCCGCGGGAGCATCCTCGGATGCACGCGCCCGGGCCCTCATTGCCCAGCAAGGCGCGGCGCTGGCCAGCGTGCTGGAACGCGCGGCCCAGACCGGCCAGGCTGATCCCAAGGGGCAGCAGGAGCTGAACGCGGTTCTTCAACTGATTCAGCCGTTGCGGGGCGTCGCGAGTCTGGCGGACTTCCCGCCTCTGCCGGACATCCTGGACGCCATCGAGCGCTGCGTCGGAGAAGTACGCCGCGCGCCGCGCCCCGCCGGGGAACTCTCCGCCGCGCTGCGATCGGCGGGGCTGGCGATCGCGCGGGCAGCCCGGGAGGTGGCGGCGGGTGGTCGGGCCGAAGCTGAGTCACCGGAGCTGGCCGGGCTGGTGGACCATCTGGCAAAGGTGCTGGACCTGGATCCGACCGTGGTGCCTATCGAGGCGCTTTTTGTGGACGACGCCGGCCCCCACGTGCTGGAGCCCGGCGTGGCGCCCCTGACTTCCTCGCCCCTGGGCGGAGCCGAGCTGGTGACGCACGGTGAGTACCTGACGCAAATGGCCGACGGCATCCAACGCGGCCGTACGGCCCCGGAGCGGGAGCTGCGGGCGCTGGGCCTGCTGGGCACGTTCCGCACGCTGGCCGGCGGCGGCGATGGTCCATTGGCCAAGGCCGCGGCGACCTTCGGTCGGGCGGGCCGCGAGGCGCTGGCACAGCGTTGGGCGAGCAAGCACACCGCGGGGTTCGTCAGGTTGTTGCGCCAGGCCGGCGACGCGCTGTCGGCCGCCGGGCGCCTGGAGGAGCCCCGGCTGGCAACACTGCTCACCTCGCTCACGGCGGCGTTGCGCCAGACCGTCACGACGGGACTCGCCGCACCGGCCGAGAGCGCCGCTCCGGCCACGACCGCCCCTGCCGTCCCCGCTCCGGAAGAGGAAGCACCGGGACTGGCCGGCAGCTACCAACGGTTCCAGCGCCTGGCGACCGCATTGGGTCTCGGCGCGCCCTCCGTAGAGGCGCTGTTGTCGGGACCACCCAGCCTGCCGGTTGCGGCTCCACCTGCGCGCCCCCGGGCTGCTACACCCGTCCCGTCCGCCCCACCACCACGAGTCTCCGCGGGAGGTGACGGTCTGGTCCCCATTACCGATTTGGTCTACCAGGGCTCCGCCGCCCTTGACCGCGCGTTGGCGTTGCGCGATGACGTCCGGCGGGCGCTGGTGGGCTCCCCCCCGGACGCCGACGCGGTCCGCGAACTTATCGAGGAAATCCTCGATCTCGTCGCACTCGGCCAAGGCCGCGGTTAGCGCCCGCCGCCGCCTGGGCTGGCCCGGGCTCCTTGGGCTGGCCATCTCGGTCGCGCTCCTCTGGTGGACGCTGCACGACGTCGCCCTGGACCAGGTGGGCGCCGAGCTGCGCGCTGCCCGGTGGTGGCCCCTCATCGCCTCCGCCGTGGTCTGCACCCTGACGTTCCCGCTCCGGACCCTGCGCTGGCGCCACCTGCTGGCGGACGACGTCACAACCCTGGGACTGCTCCCCCTGTGGCACGCTACCGCCATTGGGTTCATGGCCAACAATCTCCTCCCCGCCCGCGCGGGCGAGGTCGCGCGAGCCTACGCGGCGCGTCACCTCACCGGACTGCGGTTCACCGCCGCATTCGGATCGGTGGCCGTGGAGCGCGTGCTGGACGGCATTGTGCTGGTGGCGCTCCTTCAGATAGCGATCGCGGCCGGCGGTATCAGAGCCGACGCCGGCGTGGGGGGCGTGCCCCTCGGTCGTATCGCCACCATCGCCCTGGTGCTGTTCGGCGCCACGTTGCTCCTGGCATTGGCGGTGGTCCACTGGCCGGCCACGGCGCGGCGCGCCGCGCGCGCGCTATCGAGCCGCGTCCTGCCCCAGCGCTTCGCCAACCGCTTCATGGAGATCCTCGACGGGCTCCTGGCCGGCTGCGACGCGTTACGAAGTGGTCGGCGGATGATGCTGGTGATGTTCTGGTCCATGATGGTGTGGGGCGCGGGGGCCGTTTCGTATTGGCTCGGATTCCGGGCGTTCGGCCTCGACGTGCCGTGGACCGGCGCACTCCTGCTCCAGTCGCTGGTGGCGTTCGGTGTCGCCATTCCGTCGTCACCAGGGTTTTTTGGGCCGTTCGAAGCAGTGGTCCGCGTCACGCTCGCGCTCTACGCCGTTCCGGTCGCCGCGGCGGTGTCCTTTGCGGTGATCTATCACCTCGCCGCGTTCGTGCCCATCACGCTGCTGGGCCTCTGGTCCCTGTCGAGGGCGCATTTGCATTTGGCGCAGATCAGGGGGGGAGCGGAGCCAGCGGCAGGTTTGCAGGGCGGCGGCGCGGCAGGGTGACACCGCGGCTGAGCGGCAGCGCAGATGACTGACCGAGTGCGGATCCAGGCTCACGCCAAGGTCAACCTCCTCTTGCGCGTATTGGCCAAGGAGGTATCCGGTTTCCACGCCATCGAGACCTTGTTCTCACTGCTGGAGCTGGCGGATGAGCTGGTAGTAGAGCGCACCGCCAGCGGCATCAACCTCAGGGTGGAGGGCGCCGACACCGGGCCGGCCGAGGAAAACCTGGTGTGGGGCGCGGCTCGGTTGGTCCTGGACGCCACCGGGAACCGCTTTGGCGTGCGAGCGCATCTCACCAAGCGGATACCGGTCAAGGCGGGCCTTGGTGGAGGGTCGAGCGACGGGGCAGCCGCCCTCATGGCGGTGAACCGGCTTGCCGGTGACGCGGTGCCCAGGAACGAGATATTGCAACTCGCGGCCCGGCTGGGGAGCGACGTGCCGTTTTTCGCCTCCGGGGCGCCATTGGCGCTGGCCTGGGGCCGCGGTGAGCGGCTGTTCCGGATCGCGCCACCCAAACCGGCGCCGGTCCTGCTGGCGGTGCCCACAGTAGGGTTCAGCACCAAGACGACTTACCACCAGCTCGACGATTCCCGATCCGCCGACTATCAGCGGGGCGCGGTGGTGCTGGATCCGGAGGTGTTCACCACCTGGGGCGGCATCGGGCGCCTGGCGGGCAATGACTTCGAGTCCGTGGTGTTCGCCACGACGCCAGCCCTCAAGACGCTGTTCGAGCGGATGGCGGCCACCCGGCCACTGGTGGTGCGTATGACCGGCTCGGGCTCCGCCCTCCTGGCCGTCTATCGCTCCGAAGGAGATCGGGACGCGGCAGCCATGGAGGTGGGCGAGCGGGACTGCCGCCTGATCAGGACCGTCACGCGGGCGCGGGGGCCTGAAGGACCGGCGGCGGCGTAGTCACCAGCGGCGACGTTCGACGCCCTTGCGGAGCACCTTCAAGTGTGCGATCCGGTCCACGCCCCGGATGGCAAGGATCGCCTCCACGGCGTCGAGGAGGCCGAGTACTACGTCGGGATCCGCCCCCGCATTGAGATCGCGGGTCACCATGGCGGCAGCCGCGCCCGGATCGCGCATCATCACCTGGAGAAGCTCGGTGGCGACGTTTTCGGAGCTCGTCCGAGGGTGAGCCCGGCGTTCAACCGGTGGCGGGTTCGGCGGTTTCTTGGTCACGTCACTCCAACCTGGGTCCGAGGGACACCGTTGATCCGGGGCTCGGCACCCTGCGTTAACAATAGCGGCATGGAGCTGTAAAACTTAGCTGACCGTCCAGCGGAGGACCGGGGGCGGGAGTGGGCGGCAGCGGGCACCAGCCCCCCCTCGGCGTCCGATCGCTAGATTATTCCGCGGGGTTACACCCCGCGTTTCTGGCCCCTCGTCCAATGGCAGGACACCGGACTTTGGATCCGGGAATGGTGGTTCGAGTCCACCGGGGCCAATCCTCGCCGCCACATCAACTTATGACCTGTCTCGCGGCGGGTCGCTGGCAACCCTTGGGCCAGTTGTTGAGTATGTCGCGGGGCAGACGGGACATCGTCTTTTGCTCTGACCCTGGCGGAAGTGGGTCCGTCGGGTAACGTATGCGGCCTCCCAGTGGCGCTAGCGATGGCAACCCTAGAAATCCCTGACATCGTTGCGAGACACTGTTGGCAGCTAAGTGTGAAGTCTTGGTTCGGACTGAATGAGACCGAGGCTCGCGACTTGCTTTCACGCCTGGGTCGAGATGACCCGCATCTGCATGGGTCAGTCCGGCGTTTCAGTGCTCCGAGCGATCACGATTCGGTGGTGGTGGAGGAGTCTTTCGGGCTCGATGTCGTAGAGTCAGGCGAATTGGAGGTCATGCAGGCGGAGTTCGGGTCACCGGTCGGCGGAGGACAGGTCCACTCGCTCGTCCACTGTGAAGCCGAAGCCTACCGGACGGCCCAGGTTCGCCCAGATGACGTGGAGGACGCAGGCCTGCTTTCCGGTTTCTGGGATTGGGTTGGGTCGCGGCCTCAGCTAGTCACGAACGTGATCGCAAACCTGACCTATGACCAAGACGTAATGAGAGCGGCGGTTCCGCTACCTTTGGAGATGCCCAAAGGCCTCAGCGGGTTCGATGCCATCGAGGGAGTATCGTTGGTGAAGCGCGCTGAGGGAGGCAACCGTATACTTTACGAAGTGCGGCTCATGTCTCGTCCCAAGCAGACGGCCCTCACGGTTCGGTTTCGGACAGAACTGTCGGCGACTTCCCGCATCCTGCTTGAGGCGCTCGACCGGGCTGTAGAGATTGCCAATCTCGCTCTCGTGCCCATCACCCCGGAGGCCGCCCGTGGCTAGCAAGAAGGCGCCCACTGCCAAGGCCGGTGTGGAACGCATCCGGCGCCTGATGTGGGGGCAGGTCGACCAGCAATCGACATGGACTGGCGAGTTCGAGATCCCCCGCCTGCTCCATGATCCGTCGCGCGCCAAGAGACATCTGGTTTTTGTCGCGCATTCCGCGCCGTCGGAGCACCATTTCGCGGTGTTGAACGACACGGACATTTGGGAGAGCCACGTCTCCTGGACGATTGCAGTTGGAGCGCACTCCCAGGGGGCGCACCTTCCGGCGCGGATGGCCAACCCAGCCGCCTGGCCGGCCGTGACCCCGGGCCAGCGAGCGAGGACAACACTGGCGAGCGCGACTCAAGTCGCCGAAGTCCGCGGGGCCGTCGAGGTAGCGGCGATCGCGGCATTTGGCGTCACGCCCGAGGTATCCACTGTACCTGAGCGTGAGGATCCTGAGTTCGGCTCTCACCGAGTAACCGCAGTAGTTCGCATCCCAGAAGCCGCAGACGCCGGCGAGCTAGCAGGGCGGCGTGCTCGGTTCTTTCAGGAGGTGGGGCGGCAGGTGCCAGCTGACGTATCGGCGAACGTTCGCGTGTTGTTGGAGTTCGACAAAGCCTAACTCGAGATTCTGCGCCTGCCATTCGATCCCAGCCTCTTTATCGGAGTGGCGAGACAGTTGTCGACCGCCAAGCCTGCGCCCGCCGAGGAGTACGTTCGGACAGCGACCGGACGGGCCTACTACGCCGCGTTCTTGGTCGCCAGAGAACGCCTCCGGACCATTGGGCACCACTTGCCCCGGGATCGCAGCGTGCACAGATACGTGATCGAGAGGTTGCGACGCGGCGGCGACCAAGTCATTCGAGGACTTGGTCAGAACCTGTGCGACCTGTACGAGCACCGGAAGGACGCCGACTACGAACTGGCGGGCCGGTATCGCTCACACTTGGCGTTTAGCCCGGCCCACGGTGTCCTGATGGCGACTTCAGCAGAGCTGTGGATCAACACATTCTCATCCTTCACGGACCCTGCATTAGTGACGGCCTGCCCCCCGTAGGGCTTGAGAGGCCTGGAGCTGGGATAGCGAGAGGTTCTGTCTCGTGGACACTGGCCGGGCCTACGCGCCGCTAGATGGGTCGCGGCGGCCGCAGGTTCTCATCGTCAACCTTGCCCTCTCTCCATCGTCGCTGGCGCTTCTGCCCGGCTTCCAAGCCACCCCGCAACACGTAGAGGAGAGAGTGTACGCCCAGCGATTCGGCGGCGGGGTACTCGAACCCGAGGGTCGGGTTCAGATAGTACTCGTTCAGGGCGTTGACGACGGCTCCGTCCCTTCTCTTGAACGCTTGACGACCACCCGCGCGGCGGCGATCATCGGCAAGCCATGAAAGTCACGCTCGCAGTACTCGCGGACGCCGCAAACATTTCTCGTGAGGGCAAGCTCAATATTCTGGGCGCCTTCAACCAGCTCGTTGCCCGGGAGGTCCCTGTTCGCTGGCCCCTGATGCACCTCGTCGTGCGGATTGAAGCGACAGCCGGCGAGGACGAGAAACACAGGCTCGGGATTCGAGTGCTCGACGAGGATGGCAAACTCGTGGCGCCGCCCATTGATGCGATGATGTCATTCGGGCCGACGCGGCGCGGACGCCCGCGACGGACGCAACTGATTGTCGGCATCGCAGGTGCAGCATTCCCGCGCTACGGGACGTACGAGTTCGAAGTCCTTGTCGACAGCCAGAGTCTTGCCATGGTGCCACTTCATGTGGAACCGCACCCTGACAAACCTCCGGCAGCGCCGGCATGAACCTATCGGACGCTGACTGTTGGGAGATACGTGGCGCGCTTCAGGGCAAGGCAACCAACTACCGTTACGCCGACGTTGCGCTGTGGCTACGGAAGGCAGATTTCCTCCTTCCCAGCGGTGACGGCAGTCACCGCTGGTGGCGCCACCCTGGCGGAAGGCGCGTGCAAGTCGTAGATAAGGGGCACGGACAGTTGCTTCCGGTGTATGTGAAAAGGGCGGCCCACGCGATCCTGGATCTCGGAGGTTGTGCATGACGCTCGACGAACTTCTCCGCCTCACTTGGAGTTGGGGTGGTCCCGTTGAGGTGGTCGAGGATGGCGACACGCATTTCGAGGTGCGCGTTACCGAGCTGCCCGAGTTCTATGCCGCCGGTGCGACCAAACAGGAGGCGATCGAGAACGCCATTCCGTCGCTCCGGGCCTACCTGCTGTCATTCTTGGAGAATGACGACATGCCACCGCTTCCGGCCCAGGCGCCGACGTGGCAGTTCGTCCTCCAGCCAGGAACCGTGGAAAGTCGTAACGAGGAGAAGACAGACTACGTACCGGAGGGCGACCTCCAGGCAGCGTAGGGGCCCCGCCTGCGCTGACGCCCGCTCGCGCAGACGGGGAATCGTCGGTTGCCTGTCATCGTGGTACGTTATTTGGTAGGCCCCGGTTTCTCGCCGGGCTCCAGTGGTCAACCTACGTTACACACCCGCGTGAGCCCGCGGGACATTGCCGCATAGAGACGGCCTTCTCGCGGTGGACTTTGGATCCGGGAATGGTGGTTCGAGTCCACCGGGGCCAACTGCCTACCGCGTGCCGTCGCCTTGCTCTGCCCGCTCCCGGCGGAGAGCTTCTCCCCACCTCCACGCCTCGAGCGCTCGATGTCCAGCTTCGCCAGCCGCCGGGCCTTTCTGAAGTTCCTCGCCTCGAGCCCGCTGCTCGGCCCCCTCGCTGTAGGAGCGTGCGGCAGCGACCGCGCGGCGCCCGCTGCTAGACCGTTCGACCGGCCAGGGACCATCGGCGAACCTGATCAGGACCTGGGCGAGCTGATCTCGTCACCCGATGCGGCGCTCGACGTGTTCGATTTCCGCGTGACCGCCGAGCGTGTGCTCCCACCGGCGCACTACGGTTACATCGCGACCGGGGTGGACGGCGACGGAACCCTGCGTGCCAATCGCGAGGCCTTTGCGCGGCTGCACCTCCGACCGCGGCGCCTAGTGGGTGTGGAGACCGTTAACACCCGGACGACGCTGCTGGGCACAGCCTGGGAGACACCCATCGTCGTGGCGCCGGCAGGCAGCCAGCGAGCGTTTCATCCGGACGGCGAGCTCGCGACGGCGCGGGCGGCCAGGGCACAGCGACACCTGCAGATCCTCTCCACGGTGTCGTCCACGTCGGTAGAGGACGTTGCGGAGGCGCGCGGCGAGCCGGTCTGGTACCAGCTGTACCCCACATCCCGCTGGGACATTACCGAGCACCTCCTCCGGCGTGCGGA
This sequence comes from Gemmatimonadales bacterium, assembly GCA_036393515.1. GTDB lineage: Bacteria > Gemmatimonadota > Gemmatimonadetes > Gemmatimonadales > GWC2-71-9 > JACQHC01. The sequence goes on from DASWGV010000092.1 coordinate 25,496, forward strand.
AGGGGCCGGGTGTCCGGCGGTGGTGCTGACCGTGGACCTGGCGGTGTCGAGCAACCGGCTGTCGCTCTCCCGGTATATCAAGCGTGACACCCGCGAGTGCGCCCAGTGCCACGGCGGCGCCGACCAGTATGGACGGCACAACACCTCGCTCCAACGCAAGCCCATGTTCACCGGCACCGGCATTCTGGATGAACAATTCAATACACCGGGACTGACCTGGGACTTCGTGGACCGCCTCAAGGACGCCACGCGCATGCAGGTGATCCTCAAGGGGATCGTGACGGCGGACGACGCGCTCCTATGTCTGGAGCACGGGGTTGACGGCATCATCGTCTCCAACCACGGTGGCCGGGCCGAGGAGAGCGGGCGTGCCACCATTCAAAGCCTGCCGGAGGTAGCGCGCGCGGTCCGGCGGCGCGTGCCGGTGCTGGTGGACGGTGGTATCCGTCGCGGAACCGACGTCTTCAAGGCGCTCGCGCTGGGGGCCGATGCCGTCTGCATCGGCCGGCCCTACCTCTGGGGTCTCGGCGCGTTCGGGCAGGCGGGCGTGGAGAAGGTCTTGACCATCTTGCGCTCGGAGCTGGAGACCGTCATGCGCCTGGCCGGGACCCGGACGATCACGGCCATCGGACCATCGTCACTCGGAGCGGACTGACGTGCCTTCCGCGAAGGTGCGCGGCGCGCTGACCATTAGGGGCCCACTACGACACTGCCGAAGGCGCACCCGGCGCCGACGACAATGCCAGCGGCACGGCCGGCCTGCTGGAGGTGGCGCGGCATCTGGCGGGTGCCGACCCGCCGGCCCGGACCATTCGGGCGGTGTTCTTCGCCACCGAGGAGCCGCCGTTTTTCGCGACGGAGTGGATGGGGAGTGCGGTCTATGCCCGGGAGGCCGCCGCCCGAGACGAGCGGATCGTGGCCATGCTGTCGCTGGAAACCATCGGGTACTACGACGCAAGCCCCGGCAGCCAGAAATACCCGCCGCCATTTGCGTTTTTCTATCCGGACCGCGGGGATTTCGTCGGCTTCGTCAGCGCCATCAGCTCCGGTGCGCTGGTGCGGCGGGCCCTCGCGTCGTTCCGCCACGCGGCCTCCTTCCCCTCCGAGGGCGCCGCCGCGCCGGCCTGGATCTCAGGCGTGGGCTGGTCCGACCACATGCCCTTCTGGGCGCACGGCTACCAGGCCATCATGATCACGGACACCGCACCGTTCCGGAACCCCTATTACCACACACCCTACGACACGGCCGACAAGCTCGACTTCGACCGCATGGCGCGGGTGGTGCGCGGGGTCATCGCCGTTGTCGAAGACCTGGCGCGAGCGGGGTAGAAACGGGGGCCATGAGAGAACGAAATGGTCGCTGTCATGGTCCGGCATCGCCTGAGATCGCCCGGCCTGGTGGCACGAGCATGTTCAACGCACACCGCTCGACCGACCACGCGCCCGGCGTGCGGCCGGCCCACTCCCCGTCGGCGTAGATGTCCTCCGGCTCGGCCGTACTGACCCGCACGGCGCGCCCCCGCCGCAGCTGGACCGCCGGATGTCCGGTGTGGCCACCCCAGAAGATCTTGGGAAACTCGGCCAGGAGCCGACCGCGTGCCATGGCCCCAACGATGCAGACGTCGAGGAGTCCGTCGTCCATGCAGGCCCCCGGCGCGATCATCATCCCCCCACCGAAGCACGGCCCGTTGGCCACCGCCACAAGGGCTACGTCGCCTCGCCAGGTCCACTCATCCACCACCACCTCCACCGTCCAGGGGCGAAACGCCGTGAGCGCGCGCAGGACCGAGACCACGTAGCCCGCCGTGCCCCCTACCAGGCCGCCGCCCCGGTTCGCCAGCCGCGTCACGACACCGTCGAACCCGACGCCCGCCACCGAGGCATAGGGCCGTTGGTTGACCATCGCCACGTCCAGCGCACGTACCGTGAGCTGTTCACTCGAGAGCACCCGGTCGGCGCCGCCCCGGCCCAACCCGGCGTTGCGGACAAAGTCGTTCCCCCGCCCCGCCGGTAACACGGCAAAGGGTAGTCCGCTTTCCAGCAACGGGCCCAGCGCGTCGTTCAGCGTCCCATCCCCACCGATCACCAGGATCCCCTCGACTCCGCGCTCGCTGGCACCGTGAATCCGCGTCCGGATATCGTCGGCGCTGGTCGCCGCGACCCACTCCACCGCGTGCGGGCTCGGCAGGGATCGATAATGCGCCAGCCGGCGCAGGCCCGCGCCGCGCCCGGCCCGCGGGTTAGCCAGCGCCAGCAATCTCATGGGTGCGCATCGTCATGTGAGGGCGTCAAGCGCTAGCCGCGCTCCGCATCGAACGGTACATTGGCCACATTCCCCATGCTCGACCAGCACAAGTTCGCCCTGCTGCTCGCCAAGATGGTAGACGCGCTGCGCACGGCTCCTGACGCCGTGGATGACCAGCGCGCGGCGCTTCGTGGCCTGGTGGAGCTCACCAACCAGCGAAGCTACACCTTGCGAGTGGATTCCACCGGCGTGCTGGTCGAGGGCACGGCCACGCCCGCCGAGATGCCCCTGATCCCCGTCCTCGCGCAGCAACTGGACGCGCACGGCGTGGTCGAGCTGCACGTGGCCCATCACGCGGCGCCAGCGGATTTGCTGTCGCTGGCCAAGGCGTTGGCGCCGGACCTGTCCGGCTATGCGCGGGGTGAGACCGTGGAGCTCCGGCTACGCGAGCAGAACGTGACGGGCGTGTCCGTCGTGACGGCGGAAACGGAGCGTGCCGCCGCGGGGCGGCGCCAACTGCGGGTGACCGACGCGGTCCGGGCGGCGGTAATTCCCGGTGAACAGCCGGCGGGCGGGGAGCCGCTCAAGGTGATTCAGCCCAAGGAAGGCGCCGCTTACGCCGAGATGGTGGAGCACAAGCGGGCCGCGATGTCGCCGCTGGCGCATGCGCTGCGCAATTGGCAAGCGGCGCCCGACGGCCCGCAGGTCACCGAGCTGCTCAATGCCGTCGTGGCGGGCGTGAATGACGTGATCCAGTCCCGGCGGTCCGAGCAGGCGGTGGACGCCGTGGTGGCGATCATGCGGTACGAGGCCGGCGTGCCTGATGGCGATCTGCGACGAAAATACGGGATTGCACTCCGTCGCATGTTGGACCAGAACATCCTGAAGAGCCTCAGTCCGCTCTTACTCGACCCGCTGTACGCCAAGGACGCAGGCGAGATCATGCAGCGGGCAGGCACGGTCGGCACGCAGCAATTGCTCGAGTTGCTGGTCAATGCGGCGACGTTCGCCGAGCGCAAGGCCCTGCTGGTGGCCCTGCGGCAGGTCAAGGACGGCACCGACATGGTCATCAACATGCTGCGCCATCCCGACTGGTTCGTGGTCCGCAACATCGCCGACCTGGCGGGCGAGCTGCGCGTCGAGGAAGCCATCCCTCACTTGGGGAAGGTTCTGGAGCACGCGGACGGGCGGGTCCGCAAGTCGGTCGGCGTCGCGCTGGCCAAGATCGGAACGCCCTCCTGCGCCCGCTATCTCCAGCGAGCCTTGAACGACGCGGATGCCCAAGTCCGGCTCCGGGTAGCGGCGGAAATCGGCGGGAAGGGGCTCGCCGCCCTGGCGATGTCACTGGTGTCGGCGGCGGAACGAGAACAGAACCCGAGCATTACGCTCGAGCTGCATCGCGCCCTGGGCCGGATCGGCACCCCGGACGCGGTGGACGCCCTGCGCAAGATTGCCGAGCCCGGTGGGCGGTTCGTGGGCCGGCGGCCCAGCGCCCCGCGCATCGGGGCGGTGGAAGGATTGGCGCTGGCCCGCAGCGACGCGGCCGTCTCGCTCCTCAAGGAGCTTGCGGAGGACCGTGATGGCGACGTCAGAAAAGCGGCGCGCAAGGCCCTCGACGATATCGCCAAGGGCACCACCGCCCAACCGCAGGCTCCCCGCTAGCCCACGCCCCTTCCTTCGGCCCGGCATCGGACGGAGGGCCTGTGTATCTTTGGGGCGCCCTGATTCCGGACGTTCCCCCCTGATGGCCGACGCGAACCCTACTCCGTCCAAACCCAAGAGCCCCAGGCTCCGGAATATCCTGCCGGACATTTGGGCGCTGATCTGGCCCCGGCGGTATCTCCTTGCGCTGGGGTTCCTGCTGATCGTGGTGAATCGGGTCGCGGGCATGGTGCTGCCCACGTCCAGCAAGTTCTTGATTGACGACGTCATCGGCCAGCGGCGGGTGGACCTGTTGCTGCCGCTGGTGGCGCTGGTGGGGGGCGCCACGCTGCTGCAAGCCGGCACCTCCTTCGCCCTGACCCACGTGCTGTCCAAAGCCGCGCAGCGCCTCATTGCGGAGCTTCGGGAGCGGGTAATGCGCCACGTGATCCGGCTCTCCGTAGCCTACTTTGACCAGAACAAGACGGGCGCGCTGGTGTCGCGGATCATGTCGGACGTCGAAGGCGTACGCAACCTGGTGGGCACCGGGCTGGTCGAGTTGACCGGCGGCATCCTGTCGGCCATGCTGGCGGTCGGCATCATGTTCCGCATCAGCCCCATGATGACCGGGGTCACGGCCCTGTTTCTCGCGGGGTTCGTGGTGGCGCTCTACTTCGCGTTCGGGAATATCCGTCCGGTGTTCCGGGAGCGGGGCAAGATCAACGCGGAGGTCACCGGACGGCTGGCCGAGACCCTGGGAGGGGTACGGGTGGTGAAGGGCTACCGCAAGGAAGAGGCCGAGAGCGGGGTATTCCACGCGGGCGTCACCCGCCTCCTCCAGAATGTCCTCAAGACGCTCACGGCCATGTCCGTGATGGGGCTCTCGGGCAGCCTGCTCATTGGGCTGGTCGGCGCCACGGTGATGTGGGTCGGGGCCAACCAGGTGCTGGCCGGTCACATGACCCTGGGCGGCCTGTTCACCTACACCATCTTGCTCGGTTTTCTGGTGGCGCCGGTGGTGCAGGTGGTGAGCATCGGGACCCAGCTCACCGAGGCCATTGCCGGCCTGGAGCGCACCAAGGAGGTGCTGTCAGAACCGGCGGAAGACGCCGACCCGGGGCGCCGCACGGTCTTGCCCGACGTGGTAGGCAATGTGGTGTTTGAGGACGTGAGCTTTGCCTACGAGGCGGACCGCCTGGTGCTGCTCCACGTGAGCTTCGCCGCGCCGGCCGGCACCGTTACCGCCCTGGTCGGGCCGTCGGGCGCGGGCAAATCCACCATGATCGGTCTGGTGGCGTCGTTCCACCGGCCCACCACCGGCCGGATCACCGTGGACGGGGTGGACCTGTCCACCGTGACGTTTGACTCCTACCGCACCCGGCTCGGCGTGGTCCTGCAAGACACGTTTCTGTTCGACGGGACCATCCGAGAGAACGTCGCCTTTGCCCGGCCGGACGCGTCGGAAGAGGAGATTCTGCGGGCCTGCCGGCAGGCGCGGGTGGATGAATTCGCCGAGGCGATGGCGAAGCGGTACGACACGGTGGTGGGCGAGCGCGGGGTCAAGCTGTCCGGAGGCCAGCGCCAGCGGGTGGCCATTGCCCGGGCCATTCTGGCCAATCCCCGTATTCTGATTCTGGATGAGGCCACCTCGAGCCTCGACTCGGAATCCGAGGCGTTGATCCAGGAGGCCCTGGGCCACCTGATGAAGGGTCGGACGACGTTCGTGATCGCGCACCGGCTTTCCACCATCCGGCGGGCGGACCAGATCCTGGTGCTGGAGCGCGGCGAGATCGTGGAGCGCGGGACCCACGCGGCGCTGTACGGGAGACGCGGACGCTACTACGAAATGTACACCAAGCAGCACGGGGTGGAGTCCAACCTGTTTCTGGCGCCGGGCGAGGGGGAACAGCCCGAGGCGGAGGAGCCGGAAGCCGAGCGTCGGGAGCCGGCAACCTGGATTCCTCGGCTCTGACCTCCGTCACCCACGACGAGGCGACGCGGCGGTTTGTGGCCCAGGTGGATGGCCGCGAGGCCTACCTCACGTACGCGCCAGCGGGAAACGGTGTCCTCGACTACCGGTCCACCTTCGTGCCGCCCGAGCTCCGGGAGCGACACCTCGCCAGCACCATTACCAAGAGGGCGCTGGACTACGCCCGTGAACAGGGGCTCCGGATCATCCCGAGCTGCTGGTTTGTGGCGGGCTATATCGAGCGCCATCCGGAGTACGGGGAACTGGTCGCCTAAGGGGCAGACGGGGACCCCCCGACGGACCGGCCGACGCAATGCCGGCGGACGGAGGTTGTCCGCCCGGCATGACGCGCTACCAGGCCGGCTGCCGCCCCGCTATTTTGTAGGGCTTTTCACAGCGCACCCATGGCCGACCTGTCGCTGACCCATACCCAGATGCTCCTCATTTCGGGGACGGCCAACCGTCCCCTGGTGGAGGCGATCGCCCAGCATCTGCATCAGCCGATCTGCGCGGTCACCGTCCGCCGGTTCGCCGACGGGGAGATCTTCGTCAAGATTGACGAGAACGTGCGGGGGCAGGACGTCTACATCGTGCAGCCCACCAACCCGCCAGGCGACAACCTGCTGGAGCTGCTGCTGCTGATTGACGCCGCCAAGCGGGCCAGCGCGGCCCGGGTGACCGCCGTCATCCCGTACTTCGGCTACTCCCGGCAGGACCGGAAGGATCAGCCCCGCGTGGCCATCAGCGCCAAGTTGATGGCGAACCTGATTACCACTGCCGGCGCCGAGCGGGTGCTGGGACTCGACTTCCACCAACACCAGCTCCAGGGCTTCTTCGACATTCCGGTGGATCACCTCTACTGCGCGCCGATCTTCACCCAGCACTTCCGCCAGAAGAACCTGCACCAGCCGGTGGTGGTGGCGCCGGATGTGGGGAGCGCGAAAATGGCCCGCGGCTTCGCGCGTCGATTGCACGCGGGGTTCGCCATCATTGACAAGCGCCGGCCCGCGGCCAACGTGGCGGAAGTGGTGAACGTGGTGGGGGAGGTCGAGGGCAGCGATTGCCTGGTGGTGGACGACATGATTGACACCGGGGGCACCATCGCGGAATCCGCCAAAGCTTTGATGCGGCTGGGGGCGCGCGCCGTGTACTGCTGCGCGTCGCACGCCCTGCTGTCGGGTTCCGCGGTGCAGCGCCTGTCGGAATCGCCCGTCACCGAGATCGCGGTGACCAACACCATTCACATTCCGGACGCCCGCCGCTTTGAACGCCTGACCGTCTTATCGGTCGCGCCGCTGCTGGCCCAGGCGATCCGCTACACCCACAGTGACGAGTCAGTCAGCGCGTTGTTCGACTGAACCGGCCGGCCACGGCTCGGCGGCATGACGGTGTCTCAGGCATAAGGACGCATTCCCATGGCATCAACCATTGCAATCAACGCCGAGCGCCGCATGGCCAACGGCAAGGGCGCCGCCCGACAGCTCCGGCTGCAGGGACGGGTTCCGGCAGTCATCTACGGCGAGGGGCGGCCGACCGAGCCCGTGTCTCTGGCCGCGCGAGAGCTGGAGCTGGCCCTGATGGGCCATGCCACCGGTAGCACCATCGTGGACCTGACGGTTGACGGCACCACCGTCAAGACGTTGATCCGCGAGGTCCAGCGCCATCCGGTTCGGGCGGCCATCGTACACGTGGATTTCTACGAGATCCACGCCGGCCAGAAGATCAAGGCGGAGGTTCCTCTCCATCTGGTGGGGGCACCGGAAGGCGTGCGCACCGCCGGCGGCGTCCTGGATCAGATCATGCGGACGCTCCATATCGAGGTGCTGCCCGAGCACCTGCCGGAGCGCATCGAGGTCGACGTAACGCACTTGAACATCGGTAAGTCCCTGCACGTTCGGGACGTCCTGGTGGAGGGCGTGGCGGTGCTCTCCGACCCTGACGCCACGGTGTGCACGGTGGTGCCGCCGCGCACCGAAGAGGTCGCGCCCGCGGCGGCGGCGGCGGTCGAGGAGACCGTGGAGCCCGAGCTGATCCGCAAGCCCCGGGCCGAGGAAGAGGGCGAGGGCGAGGGCGAAGGCGAAGCCGCCGAAGAGGGCTAAGCCCTGCGCGCGGTGGTCGGGCTGGGGAATCCCGGGCCGGAGTACGCGCGCACCCGGCACAACGCCGGGTTCATCTTGGCGGACGCCCTGGCCCGCGCCTGGTCGTTGGGCACGTTCCGCCGCAGGGGACCGGCGCGCGTCACGCAGGGGAGCGTCGGCGACGCCGCCGTCGCGCTGATCAAACCGCAGACCTACATGAATCGAAGCGGGGCGGCCGTCCGGCTGTTGCTGACTGAGCCGGACTTCGACCCGACCCACCATCTGCTCGTGGTCACGGACGACGCGGCGCTTCCGCTGGGCACCTTTCGCCTGCGCGCCCGGGGCTCCCACGGTGGCCACCGGGGGCTGGAGAGCGTGGAGCACGCCCTGGCGTCCCGCGAGTACGCCCGCCTGCGCATTGGGGTGGGGCCGCAGCCGGCCGGCGTGATCCTGGAGGACTACGTCTTGGAAGAGTTCGCCGACGCGGAGCTTGAGGAGCTGGGGAAACTGCTCCCGGAGCTGTGCGACGCCGTGACGTGCTGGGTCACGGACGGCGTGGCCGTCGCCATGAACCGGTACAACAAGAGGCGGACCGGCGGGCCGGCGGACGGGAGGACGGAAGGGTGAGTTCGCCTCCTTGTTCAGTTCCCTCCGCCGGTCTAAGTTTGCTGTCCCACATACCTCCTACTCCGGCCAACACCGGGCCGGGGTCGCCACAGACCAAAGGATGGTGTCATGAGCCGCCAGTACGAGGTTGTCTACATCTTTGACAGCGCCCTGGAAGAAGCCCAGGTGAACGAGCACTTGCAGCGTTTTCACGCACTCCTCACGCCCCCCCCTCAAGGTGAATCGGTCCGCACACTCGAGCACTGGGGAAAGCGCACGCTGGCCTATCCCATCAAGCGGCGGGAGACAGGGTACTACGTCGTGGCCAAGCTGGAGACGGACCCCACCGCCCTGCCGGAGTTTGAGCGCGCCATCCGGCTGGACGAGACCGTGTTGCGGCACCTGGTGGTGATTGACGAGGGCGCGGTGCCGGCGGTGCCTCGGACCGATGATGACGCGGGCGAGGAAGCTCGCGTGGTGGTGGAGGATGTCGACGTATGAGGCGCCCCAGTAAGAGCTGCCCCATCTGCGAGATGAGCGTGCGGGTGGTGGACTTCAAGGACGAGCGCACGCTGGCCCGGTTCACGTCGGAGCGTGGCAAGATCCTGCCCTCGCGGCTCACCGGCGCGTGCGCGCGGCATCAGCGGCAGATCACCAGAGCGATCAAGCGGGCCCGCCAGGCGGCCATGATTCCGTACATCCGCGGCTACGTGCGGTAGGTGCCCGGCGAGCAGCCGTCCTCGGGCCGGCTCGGACCATTGGTGTTCGCCACGCTGGTGTTCGGGGCCCTGGCGCCGGCCGGCTTGGTGACGCTGCCGCTGGCGTTGTTGGTGCTGCTGGCCCGGCCACGCGGAGCCCGGGAGCTGACCGCGGTGGTGCTGGCCGGTGGGTTCAGCGCGTGGTGGCTGCTTCAGCCGGGTACCATCGCCGACCAGATCACCCGCTCGGGCGCCGTGATCGGTTCGGCCACGTTCGTGCTCGCCACCCGCTTCAGTCGGAGCTCCCTCACCCACCGTGCCCTGCTGGCCGCAGGCACGGCCGGGGTGGCGTTGGCATGCCTGTTCCTGGTTGGGCCGTGGACCTGGGCCGACGTGCGATTCTGGGTGGCACATCGGACCGGCTTCGCGGTGCGAGTGGTCCTGGGACCCTTCTGGGTGGCAAGCGGGGGCTCGGCCAGCGCCCAGACCGCAGCGGCCGACCTGGAGCAATGGTTCACCCTGAGCGTCAAGCTGCTGGCCGATCATTACGCGGCGGTCGTGGCCCTCCAGCTGATGGCAGGCCTCGCGCTGGCCTGGGCCATTCATCGCCGCATCGCGAGCCGCCCACTGGGCGACGCCCCGGGGCGGTTCCGGGATTTCCGCTTTACGGAACACCTGGGTTGGCTCGCCGTGGCGGCGTTGTGCGCGGTGGTGATCCCGCGGCTGGCGGCAGCCAAGCTCGCCGCGGCCAACCTGCTGGTCGTCGCCGGGGCGTTGTACGCGCTGCGCGGCGTCGCGGTGGCCACGTTTGGACTGGCCGCCGCCGGGGGAACCGGCGCCGGGACCGTGGTGTTGATCGCCCTGGCCACGCTATTCATCTTGCCGGCGGTGGCGGCGGGCGCCATCGTCCTAGGTGTGGTGGATGCCGGGCTGGACCTACGACGGCGGATGGCGGCGAACGCTGCGCGTCCGCGAGGATGAACCTACACCGCCTGCGGGTCACCCCATGGACGTGATACTTCGCGAAGACATTGATCATCTGGGACACGCCGGCGAGCTGGTGCACGTCAAGGACGGCTACGCCCGCAACTTCCTGATCCCGCAAGGACTTGCCTTGCACGCCACCGAGGGCAACCGGCGACGCATCGAGGGGGAGCGCAAGCGGCGAGCCGCCCGGCAAGCCGCGGACCGGTCCACAGCCGAGGCTGTGGCCACCAGGCTGGCGGATGTGTCCCTGACCTTCACCATGAAGGCGGGTGAAGGCGACCGCCTCTTCGGCTCGATCACGGCGGCCGACATCGCCGAGAAGCTCCGCGAGCTGGGTCACGACATTGACAAGCGGCGGGTCGAGTTGGACGAGCCCATCAAGCTCGTCGGGATCTACAAGGTTCCGGTGCGGCTGGACGCCGGCGTGCACGCCGAAGTGCGAGTCTGGGTGGTCCGAGAATAGCCATTCCTGTGTCCGGCGCGGTCGGGATCGCCTACCTGGACGGGCGGCGCCTGTGCCGTTGCGTGCTGGCGGCGGCGGAGTGGGTCGAGGCCGGGCGCGAGGAGCTCAATCGCATCAATGTGTTCCCCGTTCCTGACGGGGACACCGGCACCAATTTCGCCCTCACGCTCCGGGCCGTCGCTGAGGCCGTCCGCACTCTGGAGGGGTCCGCTCCTCTGCCGGTGGTGGTGCGCGCCATGGCGGATGCCGGCATCTTCGGCGCCCGCGGCAACTCCGGCATGCTGCTCTCGCAGTTCTTGGTGGGGTTCCGCGAAGCCCTGGGCGGGCGCGACACCGCGGGCCCGGCCGACGTGGCCCGCGCCATGCGCGCCGGCGCGGACCACGTCCTCGCCGCGCTGGAGGAGCCCGTCGAGGGCACCATCCTGACGGTATGCCGGGAGGTCGCCACCGCCGCCGAGCGGGCGGCGGCGCGGACGGCCGGGCTGGACGACCTCATGCGCGGCATTCTCGATCAAGCCAAAGACACCCTGCGCCGCACGCCAGAACTGCTGGCCACGCTCCGGGAGGCCGGGGTGGTAGACGCGGGCGGGCAGGCCTTCGTCCGCGTGCTCGAAGGCGTGGTCCGGTTCATTGACGGCCGGCACGCGGCCCCGTCTCTCTCGGCCCCCGCTGTCCCAGGCGCGTCGGCGGCCGGGCGTACCCAGGTGGCCGGCGATCGGGACTACCGGTTCTGCACCGAGGTCCTGGTGCGGGGCACGTCGCTGCCGGCGAGCACGGCGGTCCGGGCGACCCTCCGGCCGCTGGGTGGTTCCCTGGTGGTCTCCGCCTCGGGCGACCTGCTCAAGATTCACGTTCACACCGATACGCCGGAGCGCGTGTTCCAGATCGTGGCCGCGTGGGGCGTGCTGCAGGCTACCAAGGCGGAGGACATGCGGGAGCAGCACCGCCGCCTGGACGGGGGGCGGCAGGCCGGGCGGGTGACCATTGTGGTGGACTCCTCCTGTGACTTGCCGGACCATCTGGTGGACCAGCACGGCATCGTGCTGGTGCCGCTTCAGGTACTGGTGAACGGCACGCCGCGCCTGGACCGGGTGGAGATCGAGGGACGGGACATTTATGCCCGGATGCGGCGAGGCGAGACGTTCTCGACCTCGCAGCCCACGCCCGGCGCCTTTATCCAGGCGTATCAGGACGCCCTGAGCAACTCCCGGGAAACCGTTGCTCTGATGGTGTCCGGAGCGCTGTCGGGCACGTACGCTTCGGCGCAGGCGGCCGCCCGGGCGTCGGGCCTGCCCGGCATCACCGTGGTGGACTCGCGGTCCGTGACCCTGGGGCTCGGGATGCTGGCCCTGGCGGCGGCGGAGATGGCGGAGACCGGCTGGGCGGCTGCCGAGATCGCGCGGGAGGTGGCTCGTATCCGGGCCCGGTCCGGGGGCCTGTTCACCGTGGACACACTGGACAACCTCATCCGCTCCGGCCGCGTAGGGCGGGCGCGCGGGTTCATCGCCGGCCTGCTGGACCTGCGGCCCATCCTGCAGCTCGACCCCGAAGGCCGGGTCGCCCCGCTGGATCGGGTGCGCGGCCGATCGGCCCTGCTGGCCCGCGTGCTCCGGCATCTGGACCGGCGGCTGACGCCGCGCCCTCGGCGGGTGCGGCTGGGCATCGCGCACGCCGATGCGCCCGAGGTGGCGGAACGGCTCCGCCAGGAGCTGGTACGACGGTATCAGCCGGTGGACTGTCTGGTGGCGCCGGTGACGGCGGCCCTGGGCGTGCACGTCGGTCCGGGGGCCTGGGCGGTCTTCTACCAGGTGGAAGATGGGGCGGGGCGGTCGGGCTGGAACTCGGCTCCGGACAACTGACTATTATTGATGGTGGTGTGGACCCGGCGCGAGGTGGCGGGATTCAGTCGGCGGTAAGTGCGCTCCTGGAGCACAAGGCGGCGGACGTGCTGGTTCTGGACCTGCGCCGCCTGAGCGACGCGACCGACTACTTTGTGATCGCTTCGGGCTCCTCCGACACCCACGTGCGGGCGCTGGCCGAGCGCGTGCTGGCGGCATGCGAGCGAGAGGGACGGCGCGCGCACCACATCGAAGGCCTCACGGCCGGGCGATGGGTCTTGATCGATTTCGTGGATTTTGTGGTCCACGTCTTCCACCCGTCCCTCCGCCGGTTCTATCAATTGGAGCGGCTCTGGGCCGACGCGCCCGCGTTGGAGGCGGGCGCTCACGCGTGAGAAAGAAGGCCGTGATGCAGCGAATCCTCGTCGCCGTGGCCGCCGCCGTCCTCACCGCCGGCCCCCTTCACGCCCAGTATTTCGGGCAGAACCGGGTCCAGTTTCGCCATCTGAAGTTTGCCGTCCTGCAGACCGAGCATTTCGACATCTACTACCACGACGGCGAACGGGTGGCCGCGCTGGACGCGGCCCGGATGGCGGAGCGGGGATATGCCCGGCTGTCGCGCGTGCTGAACCACCAATACCGGGAACGCCAGCCCATCTTGCTGTTCGCCTCGCACACGGAGTTCCAGCAGAACAACATCAGCGACGTGAGCGAGGGGACCGGCGGGTTCACCGAGCCGTTCCGCCATCGCGTGGTGCTGCCGTTCACTGGCTCCTATGCCGACTTCGACCATGTGCTCCAGCACGAGATCGTCCACCAGTTCCAGTTCGACATCTTCGCCCGGGGGCGGATTGGTGGTGGGATTCAGCGCCTGGTGACGGTAAATCCGCCCTTGTGGTTCATGGAGGGGATGGCCGAGTACCTGTCGGTGGGGCCGATCACGCCGGAGACGGCCATGTGGCTGCGGGACGCGGCGGTCGAGGGACGGCTGCCCTCCATCGAAGAGCTGATGTACAACCCCAACATCTTCCCCTACCGGTTCGGTCATGCGCTGCTGGCCTACGTCGGCGAGCGGTGGGGCGACGGCGCCATCGGCGAGATCCTGCACGCCGTGGCCAGCGCGGGCCTGGAGGACGGATTCCGTCGCGCCGTGGGCATGTCCCTGGAGGATCTGTCCGACGAATGGCACGAGAGCGTGCAGCGCACCTATCTGCCCCAGATCACCGAGCTGGAACGGGCCCGGCGGTTCGCCACTCCGCTTCTCAACGAGCGCCGCTCCAGCGGGACGTGGCATCTCTCGCCGGCCCTCTCGCCGGACGGCAAGGAGATCGCCTACTTCTCCGAGGGAAACTCGTTCTTCATTGACCTGTACCTGGCCAACGGCGAAACCGGCCGAGTCAAGCGCCGGCTGATCAAGAGCGCGTTCTCCTCCGACTTTGAGAGCCTCCGGTTCCTGTATTCCGGGGGCGCCTGGTCGCCGGACGGCAAGCTGTTCGCCATCGCCGCCAAGCGCGGCGGCGAGGATGATCTGGTCATCTTCAACGTGGAGCGGCGGCGGGTGGAGCGCCGAATCCGGATCCCGCTCCACGGCCTGACCACGCCGTCGTTCTCGCCCGACGGCCGCCGCCTGGTGTTTACCGGATACGACGGCGGGCTCTCCGACTTGTTTACGGTCAATGCCGACGGGTCGGATCTCCGGCGCCTGACCAATGACCGGTATGCCGACCTCCACCCGGTGTGGTCCCCGGACGGGCGCACCATTGCCTTCGCCACGGATCGCGGCCCACGCACCAATCTGGCGGCCCTGGCGTTCTCGCCGTTGGGCCTCGCGCTGTATCACCTGGACGGAGGCCGGGTGGAGCTGCTGGACCACATGGAAGGCACCAACATCAATCCGCAGTGGGCGCCCGACGGACAGTCGCTGGCCTTCGTGTCCAACCGTTCGGGCATCGCCAACGTGTTCTTGTACGACCTTCCGGAGCGCCAGGTCTACCGGCTCACCAACGCCTTCACCGGCGTCGCCGGGATCACGCCCATCTCCCCGGCCATCTCCTGGGCACAGAGCGCGGATCGCCTGGCGTTCATGTACTACGAAGAGGGACGCTACAACGTCTACGCCATTGACAACCCGCGCGCGCTGAAGGCGGTGCCGTACACCGGCACCCGGCTCATCGCCGCGGCGGTCGGCACGCCACGCGACACCGTTCCACAGGTGGACGCCGACAATATCCCCTCTGCCGAGCCGCTGGTCGCCTCGTCGGTGTACCGGTTCCGCGGAGGATTCCGCGCGTCGGCGGCGGACCCCGTCCGTGAGGGAGGCGGCCCGGAGCCCGTTTCCGTCCGCGCGCTGCTGGACAGCGCCACCCTGGCCCTGCCGGACACCGCCGAATTCACCCGCAAGGCGTACGCGTCCAAACTGTCTCCGGACTTCGTGCTGCAACCCACTGTGGGATACCAACGAGACAACTTCGGGAACGGGCTGTTCGGCGGCACGGCGATCTCGTTGTCGGATGTCCTGGCCAACAAGCGTGTCATCCTTGCCGGGGAGGTCAACGGGCGGATCGAGGAAGCCCAGGTCCTGGGGTTGTACGCCAACCTGGGGCGGCGGGTCAACTGGGCCGTGGGATACCAGCAGAATCCGATCTTTTTCTACTCGGGCAGTTTCCTGCGACTCGACTCCATGGGCTTTGGGCAACTCAACACGGCTCTTGATCGCTATGTGGTCCATCAGGCGTTCGCGGAAGCGTCCCGGCCGTTCAGCCGGTTCAGCCGCCTCGAGCTTGGGCTGCGGGCCACCAACGTTTCCCGCTCCACCCTCAGCTTTGTGCAGTCGTTCGACCCCCAGACCGGGCTGATTTTCGATCAACGGATAGAGACCACGGGTCTGGGATCGGTGAACTACATCCAGCCCAACCTCGCGGCGGTGTACGACAATTCCATTCCCCTCTGGGTCGGACCGTTCATGGGCCGCCGGCACCGCTTCGAGTACTCGCCCGCCTTCGGGGAGTGGCGCTTCCACCAGTTCCTGGGCGATTACCGGCGCTACGACCACTTGACCGGACCGTTCTCGCTGGCGTCCCGGGTGCTGTTCTTCGGCCGATTTGGCCGCGACGAGGGCCAGTTCCCCATCTTCCTGGGAACGCCCGACTTGATTCGGGGCTACACCGTGGGATCCTTCCGGCGATTCGAATGTCTGTTCGATCTCGGTGGATCCATTTCCGGATGCTCCGCGCTGGATCAGCTGATCGGGTCGCGCATCGGGGTCGTCAACCTCGAGCTCCGGTTCCCGCTGATCAGTAACCTCACCCTGGGCCTGCTGCCCATTCGGCTTCCGCCCATCGAAGGCGCGTTGTTCTTCGACGCGGGAATGGCCTGGGATCGCCGGCACGCCTTCGACGACGGAACCATCGTGTGGCGGCGCGGCGGTGGGGAGAACAACGACGTGGTGCGGCAGCCGCTGCGCAGTTGGGGCGCGTCCATCCGCGGGAACCTGCTGGGATTCCTGATCCTGCGGGCGGATTATGCCAAGCCGCTCGATCGCCCGGGCAAGTCATCGTACTGGACGGTGAGCTTGGGTCCGACGTTCTGACGGCGGCGCGGCGCGCGGCGTTGCTCGCGGCCGGGGGGCCACCTAGCTTCACCTGCGTGGTTCCCCGGCCGCGTCGTTTCCTCCCATCTCCGGTGCTGCTGGCGGCCCTCGCCGCCTGCGGCCTCCAGGGGGAGGACCCGGTACATCAAGCCATGGCCGGGCGGCCGGTCATGCGCGGCGCCGCGGCCGTCGCCTTTCGCCTGGCGGCAGCCCGCTCCGGCGGCGACACCCGGTTGTACGCGCTGCCGGGGCTGGATGAGGCCACCTGGCGGTTTCGCACGCCGAATCTCCGCACCGAACACGTGGTGGGCTTCTCCCAGGACCAGGATCAGGTCTACCTGCTGGACGCCGACCAGCGACTCCAGGCCCTGGACCTCTCCACCGGACGAGCCCGCCTGGCCGATTCCCTGGTGGTGGCGGCAACGCTGGGACCCACCGGGCGCCTCCATCTGGTGCGGCAGGACGGGTCGGTCGCGATCGTCGAACATCGCTCCGTCACCAGGTGGAGCACCGCGTTGCCCGAGCCACCCCGCACGCTCTGGGCCGGGGGCGCGGGCCGACTGGTCGCCCTGACCTTGGGCGACCGCGGCCAGACCCTGACGGTCCTTACCGCCACCAAGGTTCTGGCCCATCGATCCTTGCCGGCCGGTCCGGTAGCGGTCTCCCTGTGGGGCGATCTCGCCGCTGTGGGCACGGACTCAGGCGTGGTGACGTTCGATCCCGCAGACACCGCGCGAACGGCGCTGGTGCGGTTGAGGGGCGCGGTCCGGGCGGTGGGGTTTTCCCCGGCGGGGCATCGTCTTTATGCGGGCGACGTCCAGGGGAAACTGCTGGCCATTGACGTGTTCGAGGGCGCCGTGATCGGGGAGATGCGGCTGCCGGCGGCACCATCGGAGCTGCGGGTGGATCCGCTGGGCCGCATCGCGCTCCTGAAACCAGCGACGGGCGACTCCATCTGGATTGTGGAGCTCGGGCCTTTCCGCCTGGCCGGCACCGTCCGGAGCGAATGGCGCGACGACCTGCCCGCCGTGGCGTCCGACGGGAGCGTGTTGGTGATCCGCGGCGGAGACGTCGTGGCGCTGGCCCCGGATTCGCTGGTCGAGACCGGTCGCATCGCGGGCGCGGCACGGGATCGGTGGCTGATCGCCGCCTGGGACCCGCAACGCCCCACCTTGCAGCTCGCCGCCGATACCGCGCCCCGGCCCGCCGATCCGGGTGAGCTGCACTTTGTGCAGGTAAGCAGCACGGCCAACGAGGCCTGGGCCGACGACCTGGCGCGCAACCTCCGGGCCGCCGGTATGCAGGCCAACGTGCTTCCGCCCTCGCTGGAGGAGGACCGATACCGGGTGGTGTTGGGGCCGTTCCCGACGCGGGAAGCGGCGGAGACCACCGGCCGGAAACTGGGCCGTCCGTATTGGATCTTTACCCGGACGCGGGAGCCGGCTGTCCCATCATGACGCCGCGCGAGGTCGCCCGCGTCCATTTTGCCAACCTCGCCCCGACCCTGCTCGCGGATCATGCCGTCGTCGCCGTGACGCCGGCCGGCGGGGATGCCGCCTGGAGCGGTGGGGTCGCCTGGGAGACCGCGCGCGCCGTGGCACGCGCCGGCCGGCGCGTGTTGCTGGTGGACCTGTCCCTGGAGCAGCCGGTGTTGGCCACCGGGGCCCGGGACGCGGTCCCCGAAGGGATCGTGGATGCGTTCGCGTTCGGCGTGGCGTTGAACCACGTCGCGCGGGAACAGGAACCCAATCTGTTCTTTGTCGGCACGGGCTCCCGGGGCGCGACCGCGGAAGCGGTGCTGGCCAGCGAGCGGTGGCAGCGCCTGGCGCGGGGGTTCGCCAGCGAAGGCGCGCTCCTGTTGCTCTACGTCCCCGCCACGGCTCTCTCCCTGCTCCTGGTGGACCTGGGCACGGTCGTGGTCGCCGCACCGGCCGGATTCTCGCCCGACACCGGTGCCTTCCCCGGCCTCCAAGCCCGGCTCGCGAGCGGGACGCCTCTGGCGGCGGTGGTTCGTGAGGAGGCACCGCCGGCTCCGCGGCAATCCAGCGGCACCCGCCGCCGAGTGTCCGTCGCGGCCGCGACGGCGGCACGACGCTCGCGGCGGTCGGGGATCCCGCGGGCCCTGATCGGCAGCCTGGTGGCCGTGGCGGTCCTGGGCGTGCTGGCATTCGCGCTGGCCCGCCGGATCAAAGGAACGCCGACCAACGCGGCACAGGCACCGCGCCAGCACGGCGCGGCGCCGACTGCGCGTCGCGCCGTCCGGACCCTCCCGATCCTGCCGGCGCCCGCCGACTCGTTGTTCTATGGGATCCAGATCGCCGCCTTTGACAACCACCGGCGCGCCGTGGCCTACCTTGGCGACCTTCAGGACGACGGCGTGGCCGGCACGGTCACGCCGGTGGCACTGGGGCGGCAGGGCATGTGGCACCGGGTGGTGATCGGCGCGGTGCCGAGCCCGGCGGCCGCCGACTCGTTGCTGCGCGATCTGTGGCGCCGGGGGCGGGTGCGACGCCCGAACGGCACCATCCTGCGGACGCCGTACACCCTTGATATCGGGGAGTTGTCCAGTGCGGCGGCGGCGCGCGACAGCGTGGCCGCCCTTCGGCGGCGCGGGATCGCCGCGTACATTGTGGCCTCCGATGGCCCCACCCGCCTCCTGGTCGGGGCCCTGGAGGACGCCGATCAGGCACGGTTGGCCGACTCCCTGCTGCGCGCGGCGGGCCTTCGCGGCGCGCTGGTCCACCGCGCAGGACCGAGGTCATGAAGCTCACGCGGATCTCGCTCACCGGTTTCAAGTCGTTCGCCACACCGGTGGAGCTGGTCTTCGACGAGGGCGTGACCGCCATCGTGGGCCCCAACGGCTGTGGCAAATCCAACGTGTCCGACGCGGTGCGCTGGGTCCTGGGCGAGCAGCGAACGCGGGTCCTGCGGGGCCAGCGCATGGACGAGGTGATCTTTCACGGTTCGACCAAACGGAAGCCGGTGAACCTGGCGGAGGTCGCCCTCACGTTCGACAACAGTTCCGGCGTGCTCCCCATCGCGTATAGCACGGTCGAGATCGCGCGCCGCCTCAGCCGGAGCGGGCAAAGCGATTATCTCATCAATCAGTCATCGGTGCGGCTGCGCGACGTGCAGGACCTGCTGCGCGGTACCGGCCTGGGCAGCGACGCCGGGGTGGTGATGGAGGCGGGGATGATCGACCGCCTCCTTTCGGACCGGGCGGAGGAGCGCCGCTCCCTCTTTGAGGAGGCCGCCGGGATCGGCCTGTATCGCGATCGGAAGACGGTGACGGAGCGTCGGCTGGAGAAAACCACCGAGGATCTGACCCGCCTGGACGACCTGATCGCGGAGGTCCACACCCAGGTGCGGAGCCTGGCCCGCCAGCGCGGGCGGGCGGAGCGCCACCGGCAGGTCACCGAGGAGCGGTTTGGGATCGTGATGACGCTGACGCGCCTGGATCTCGCCGCGCTGGACGAGGAAACCGCCGCCCTGGCGACCGAGCGGGCGGCCCTGGGGACCGCGCAGCCGGCGGCGCTGGCGGCCCTCCAGGCGGCCGAGCGGGAGCGGGAAGCGGCGGTGGGGACCCGAGCGGCGGCGGAGGCCAGCCGGTCGGAAGTCGAGCGACGGCTGGGGGCGGCGCAATTGGAGGTGGGCCGGCTGGAGGGCGACGTAGCGCTGGCGACCGAGCGGATCGAGCACGCGGGGACCCGGGCGGGCCGGGCTCGGGCGGAGCGGGATGAGGCGCGGGACCGGGCCGCGCAGGCGGCCCGGGACCTGGAGTCCGCGGCGGCGGAACGGCAGGCCGCGCAGCTAGCGCGCGAGTCGGTGCAAATGGAGCTTGACCTCCGCGCGGCGAGTGAAACGGAGGCGCGGGATCGGTTGGTCGGGCAGCGCGCCCGCGTCCGTGAGCTGGAAGACCGCCTGCAACGGACGGCGGAAACGCAGCGGGCGCTGGCGGGCGAGCGGGCCGCCGCTGAGCGGGAAAGCGCGGATCTCAAGGAGCGGCTGGGAGCGCTGGAGCAACGCCTGGCCGACGCCGACCGCGAGCTGGGCGGCGCGCGGGCCACGGAGGAGAGCGCGCGCCGAGCGCTGGACCAACGGGAGCGCGAGCATCACGAGGCGACTGGGGAACTGGAGCGGGCCCGTCATGCCCTTGCCGCCGCCCGCGAGCACGAGGCGGCACAACGGGTCGAGGCGCGGAGAACGGCGGAGACTCTGGCGCAGCTCGAGGCCCGGCGCGAGGCGCTGGAGGAGCTGGAGCGGGGGCGGGTTGGGTTGGCGCCGGCCGCCCGCGCCTTGTTGGACGCCCGGGACGGGATCGGCGCGGGCCTGGTGATGGGGCCGCTGAGCGACTTCGTGCACGCCAGCACGGCGGCGGCGCGGCGCGCGGAGCGCCTGTTGGGCGACTGGCTGAACGCGGTGCTGGTGCGGGATGAGCAGGCCGTGGTGGAGATCCGCCGCTGGCATGCGGAGGCCGCTCCGGGCCCCCTGCTGCTGCTGCCGGTGTCCCCCGGGCCCACGTTCAGCGGCCGGGCCCCCGACGGCGTGGAGGCGGCCGGCCCCGCGGGCGCGTGGGTCGCCGCCCTCTTGTCGGGCGACAGCCCACTCGACCCGGAGGCCCAAGCGATCCGCCGTTCGTCCGGGGCGGTGTTCCTTGCGGGTGACGGAGGCGCGGGGGGGCCGATCGCGCGGCGCGCCGAGCTGGACGGGCTGGGCGCGGAAAGTGAACGGGCTCGCCGGCGGGCCGCAGACTTGGAGACCGCCATCGAGGCCGCGCAGCGAGCCCACGCCGAGGCGGAACGCGCCCTGGCCGCGGCCACGTCGGGCGCCGATCGGGCGCGCGGCAATCGCTACGATGCCCAGGCAGCCGACGACGACGCGACCCGCCGCACGCAGCGGGCGGAGCGGGAGCGGGCCGAGGCGGCGGAAGCACTGGGCCGGGTGCGCGAGCGCCTGGATGAACGGGGCGCCCGGCTGCGCCAGATCGCGGCCGAGGAGCTGGCGGGCGCGGAACAGCACCGGCGATCCGAGGAGGACTTGAGCTCGCACCGCGCGGTGCTGAACGATCTCGATTCGGCGCAAGAAGCGGCGCGGGAGCGCCGGGTGCACTGGCAAGTCGAGGAAGCGCAGGTGACGGCCCGCGCGGTGGCCGCCGAGGAGCGAGAGGGGCGGGCCGGCGCCGCGCGCCAGCATGCCGAGGAGGCGATTGTTCGGCTCGACGCCGAGCTGGCCGCCGCGGAGCGGGAATCCCAAACGCAAAGGGACCAGCGCACTCTCTGGGCAGACCAGCTGGCCGAGCGGCGGGTCGCGGTGCAGCAACTGCACCTGGCCGTGGGAGAGGCGTCCACCGCTCAAGGCCGCTCGGAGCAGGACGTGGCCGCGCGCGAGGCCGCCCTGGAAGGCACGCGACAGCGGGCTCTGGAGCTGAGGGAGCGCGGCCACCGTCTGGAGTTGGCGGCGGCCGCGCTGGACGCGCGGCGCCGGACCACGGTCGAACGGGTAGAGGTCGAATGGCATAAGCCCATCGCCCAACTGCTCGCCGCGGCCCCCGAGGTTGCCGGCGATCCCGCCGCCCTGCGCGAGGAAGCCGAGCGGCTGGCGCAGGCCATCGAGGCGATGGGCCCGGTCAATCCGCTGGCCGTGGACGAACACGCCGAGGAGCTGAAGCGGCTCGACTTTCTCACGGCCCAGCGCGACGATCTGGTGCATGCCCGGAACACGCTGCTTGAGGCCATCAAGGAAATTGACGCGACCGCGCGTCAGATGTTCGTGGACACCTTCGCCGCCATTCGCGAGAACTTTGGCAAGGTGTTCCAGACGCTGTTCGAGGGCGGTGAATGCGATGTGCGCCTGGCCGATGAGGCCGACCCTCTGGGCAGCGACATCGAGATCCGGGCGGCGCCCCGCGGCAAGCGGACCCAGCGGATCCATCTCCTTTCCGGCGGCGAGCGCACGCTGGTCGCCATCTCGCTCTTGTTCGCGATCTACCTCGCCAAGCCGAGCCCGTTCTGCTTGCTGGACGAGGTGGACGCGCCGCTCGACGACGCCAATGTCGCTCGCTTCGTGCGCCTGCTCGACGAATTCAAGCCGGACACCCAGTTCATCGTGATCACCCACAACCCGCGCACCATGCAGGCGGCGGACGCGGTGTACGGGATCACCATGCAGGAACCGGGGGTCTCGACCATCGTCGGCGTGCGCCTGGGCGAGGTGGAACCGGTCTGACCGGTGCGCCGGGCCGCGGGCGTGACATGGCTGGTCCTCCAGGCCAGCGTGGCCTGGGCCCAGCGTCCCACGGTGTCGGCCGGGTTGGACCGGACCTTTCAGCGCGACTCAGTCGCGCCGGTCTGGCTGTTCCTCCGCCCCGAGGCCACCCTGCCGCGGGGCGCGGACGCCGTCACGGCGGCCGGCGGGAGGGTGCGGCGCGCAAGCACGTGGCTCCACGCCGTTTCGGCGGATGTCACCGCCGCGACGCTGGCCCAGCTGCGGCGCAACGCGCTGTTCCGCCACCTGCAACCAGTGGCGCGGTTTCGCGGACCCCGGTGGCCGCCCGCCCTGTCTGGTCCCAGCGCTGCGCCGCGGGAGCCGCGGGCCGATTCGCGCGATTCGACCCACGGCCCCTCGGCCATGCCGTACCGCCGGTTCGACGCGTTTGGCCTGGTGGATCGCGGGTACACCGGAGCCGGCGTGCGGATCGCCATCCTCGATACCGGATTCGAGACGGGCCTGGCCGCGTTCCAGACGGCGGCGATCATCGGGGAGCGCGATTTTGTCTTCAACGACGACGTGGTGCGGAACGAGCCGGTCGATACGCCCGCGGCGTCGCAGCACGGCACCGCCGTCTGGTCCCTCCTCGCCGCCAAGGTGCCGGGCGTGCTGATCGGAACAGCCCCGGATGCGGAATACCTCCTGGCCAAGACCGAGGACGTCCGTTCCGAGCGCCGCGTGGAGGAAGACAACTACGTGGCCGCGCTCGAATGGGCCCATTCCCTCGGGGCGCAGATCGTTTCCTCCAGCCTGGGATACCTGGACTTCGACGACGGGTTCTTCTACACCCAGGCGCAGCTGAACGGCGATTTCGCCGTGACCACCATCGCGGCGGACGCCGCCGCCGCCCGCGGGATGCTGCTGGTCACCGCCGTGGGCAATGGAGGGCCCAATGCACGCACGCTCGGCACGCCGGCCGACGCCGACTCGGCCATCGCTGTCGGGGCGGAAGACTCGCTGGGAACCCTGGCACCCTTCAGCTCGCGCGGCCCCACGGCGGACGGGCGGGTCAAACCCGACCTGGTTGGC